>JBBRSV010000031.1:0-37954 GCA_038245055.1 Chitinophagales bacterium
AGATCCTGAAACATTGTACACCACCAGTATTGTGGTTTGGAAATCTGTTGATGGAGGAAAAAAATGGAAAGGCATACGTGGCGCTCCCGGAGGTGACGATTATCAAAATCTATGGATCAATCCAATTGATACTAAAATTATCTTAGTTACGGGAGACCAGGGCGCACTGGTAACAGTTAATGGCGGAGACACCTGGAGTTCGTGGTATAACCAGCCAACAGCGCAGTTGTATCATGTGAGTGCAGATAATGCCTTCCCTTACAATCTATATAGCGGTCAGCAGGAAAGTGGTTCAGTTGGAATTGCTTCGCGCGGAAATGACGGCGAAATAACTTTTAGAGACTGGCACCCTGTGGGTGCGCAAGAGTATGGATATGTTGCGGCGGATCCACTCAATTCAAATATTATTTATGGAGGCAAAATATCAAAATATAATAAACTTACCGGCCAGGTTCAAAGCATAACGCCATCGCCTACCCGAAATGAAAAAAATCGTTTTGTAAGAACAGAGCCGGTGATATTTTCCCCTGTTGATCCTAAAACCTTATTTTTCGCCGGTAACTTTTTGTTTAAAACCCAAAACGGCGGTGATAGCTGGGAAGTGATCAGTCCTGATTTATCAAGAGAAAATGTGGACATTCCTGCAAGTGTAGGAATATATAAGAGTGAAGCACAAAAAACATTAACCCGGCGCGGCGTAATTTATACAGTTTCGCCATCTTCTTTGGATGTTAATTTAATTTGGGCGGGAACCGACGATGGATTGATTCACGTAACAACCGATGGTGGAAAAAAATGGAGCGATGTAACTCCGCCGGATTTAACTTCATGGAGCAAGGTTTCGTTGATAGATGCGAGTCATTTCAACAAGAGCACAGCTTATGCCGCAATTAACAGAATTCGTTGTGATGATAGGCATCCATATATTTATAAAACATCTGACGGCGGCAAAACCTGGATAAAAATTATTAATGGATTGCCGAATGATCCCATAAACGCCGTTAGGGAAGATCCGAAAAAGAAGGGTCTGTTATTCGCTGCTTCAGAAACGCAAGTTTATGTATCGTTCGATGATGGAAATCATTGGCAATCGTTGCGATTGAACATGCCTGCTACCTCCATTCGCGATGTAATTATTAAGGACAATGATCTTGCTGTGGCAACTCATGGCAGGGGCTTTTGGATACTGGACGACATATCGCCGCTGCGCCAAATTAATGAAGAAGTGATTAAACACAATTATTTGTTTAAGCCGGCGACAGGTTTGAGAGTGCGGTGGAATTTAAACACAGATACGCCCTTGCCTCCAGATGAACCTGCCGGACAAAATCCTCCCGATGGCGCTATCATTGATTATTATTTAAAGGAAAATTCCAAGGAGGAAGTAATCTTAAATATTTTAGACGCCAAAGGAAATATGGTTCGCCACTATAGCAGCAATGATACCTTATATAAAATTCCGGAGGTGGACATTCCTCTTTATTGGCTCAGGCCGCAGGAAATATTGTCAGCAAAAGAAGGCCCGCACCGGTTTGTGTGGGATCTGCATTACACACCATTAAATATTCCTCCTGCCTATCCCATTGCAGCAATTTATAAAAATACGGCACCCGAACCTACGTCGCCGTGGATAATGCCGGGGACTTATAAAATAGTGTTGAAAGCTAACGGCCAAACATCTTCACAACCGCTCATTATTAAAATGGATCCCCGGGTTAAGACTTCTCCGGCAGATTTGCAAAGCCAACATGATTTCTCATTGATGTGCTATGAGGGGCGAAAAAATATTACCGCTATCTCAAATGAAACGATTACCCTTCACAATCAAATAAAAGATTTGAGAAGTAAATCTAACGGCGAATTACATGCTTTGCTGGACAGTTTAGATGAAAAAATAACTAATCTTGAAAATGCTAAACCCCACAGTAATGCCAAAAGCTTTAGCCAGGTTTATAGCTCTTTTGCATCACTATTTAACCAGTTACAAGAAAGTGATATGCCGCCAAACAGAAGGACAATCGAAGCGGTTAAAGCGTCGGAAAAAAATTTCAGCGAGTTAAAAGGAATATGGAAAAAACTAAAAATCGAAGATATACCCGGCATAAATAATCAACTAAAAAAAGCGGCGTTGCCTATAATTATTCTGTAATTTAATACCAGCAAAAAATAATTTTTAAAATATAATATCTGTTAAGGATATGGAAGCAAAAGAAGAAACGCTTGATCCAACCGATTGGAAAAAGATGGAAGAACTTGGTGTAACAATGGTAAAAGAAATGATGCAATTTCTTTCAACCGTTCGTGATAGAAAAGTGTGGCAGGAACCCACCATAGAGGTTAAAGATTTTTTTAAGCAGGCCATCCCTGAAGATGGCCAGTCACATACCGACATTTATGACGATTTTAAAACAAAAATACTTCCGTTTCCAACGGGAAATATTCATCCGCGTTTTTGGGGTTGGGTGATGGGTACCGGTACCCCCTTTGCAATGCTTGGCGATATGCTTGCTGCAGGCATAAATATAAACCAGGGTGGAGGAAACCAGGTTGGTGGTCTTGTAGAATTACAACTGATTAACTGGTTTAAAGGATTATTTCAATTTCCTGAAGATGCTGGCGGGCTGTTAGTTAGTGGCGGTTCAATGGCAAATTTGATCGGACTTACGGTTGCCCGTTATGCAAAGGCAAATTTTGATTTGCGAAAACAGGGCATGTATGGTTCAACAAAAAGAATGATAGTATATGCATCTACGGAAGTACACAACTGTGCAAATAAAGCAGTAGAATTATTAGGCCTTGGAAGCGAGTCATTGAGATTAATTGAAGTAGACGATAATTATGAAATTAAATTAGATAAATTACAACAACAGATCGATGCGGATAAAGACGCCGGCCATCAGCCTTTTTGTATTATTGGAAATGCTGTAACAGTAAATACCGGCGCTTGTGATAACCTTAATGCTCTTGCTGATCTATGCAAAAAAGAAAATTTGTGGTTTCATGTAGACGGAGCAATTGGAGCAATGCTGATCTTATCAGAAAAATACAAATATAAAATTGCAGGAATTGAGCGTGCAGATTCAATAGCGCTCGATATGCATAAATGGATGTACATACCTTATGAGGCTTCATGTGTGCTTGTACGTAATAGGGAAACACATTATAAGGCATTCTCTCTCCATGCAGATTATTTACAGCATGAACAAAGAGGAATGGGAGGCGGGGACATTTGGTTTAGCGACTATGGCGTCGAACTATCACGTGGTTTTAAAGCATTGAAAATATGGATGTCAATAAAGGAGCATGGGATTAAAAAATTTGGCAGAATGGTGGCCCAAAATGTAGAACAGGTTCAATATTTAAAATCCATTGTAATTGACAATCCTTTACTGGAACTGACAGCACCCGCTCCTCTTAACCTTCTTTGCTTCAGGTATAAAGGAAAGTTGAATGATGAAGAAAAATTGAATGCACTAAATAAAGAATTATTATTTCAATTGCATGAAAGTGGCGTTGCTCTTCCTTCTTACACAATCTTGAAAGGCAAATATTCTTTAAGAGTTGCTAATTGCAACCATAGAACTGAATTGAATGATTTTAAAATATTAGTAGATAAAGTTTTGGAGCTTGGGGGAAAATTAGAGAATGATTCCGGCGAAGTTTAGATATTCTGCCCTTCCGTTACAGGCAAGCTGAAATAGAAAGTCGTGCCTTTGCCTTCTTCGCTTTCAATCCATATTTTGCCTTCGTGCCTTTCTATAATTTCTTTAGCAATAAAAAGTCCCAATCCTAAACCTGGATACGTATGCAGGTTACTTCCCGACACTCGGTGAAACCGTTCAAATATTTTTTCATGCTGATCGCGTCTTATGCCTATTCCAAAATCCTTTACGGAGCAAACGGCTACTCTTTCTATATTTTGCAGATCGACTATTATAGTACTGCTATCCGGGCAATATTTAATGGCATTGGTTAAAAAGTTACTCATCACCTGCCCTATCCTTTCCCGATCCGCAAATACCTGTACGGGAGTATTTGTTCTGATTATAATTTCGTGGGAAGACGTGATGTTTTGAGTTTCTTCTACAATTTCAGCCAAGAGATCATTTAACTGAAAAGTATTTTCATTGTAAGCAAGTTTACCATTTTGCAATTTTGAGGTGTCAAGCAGGTTGGTAATTAAAGATGAAAGCTTATCAACCTGCGCATCCATTTTAGCAAGCATCATTTCCCGCCGTACTTCAATGCCTTCAACACCATCCATTTGTAGTAACTGCGTGTACGCCTTCAGTGATGTGACGGGTGTTTTCAACTCGTGACTGGCGATGCTTAAAAAATCATCTTTTCGGTTCATTAGCTCAAGGGTCTCCCGCTGTACTTTATCTTTTTCCATGGTCAACGTTTGAAGATCATTTTTCATTTTCAAAATAGAATTTCCCAACAGATCCTCGTTGCTTCTTGGTTGCACTGCCACATTAAAATCTCCATGCCCTATTGCATCTGCGGCCTCGGCAAGTGCTACATTATTCCTGTCAATTTTCAAAATCGAATCACTAAGGCTACCCATAACATCATTGGGCATATTCTCAAACCAAAGGCCTGTACCACCTATTGAAATTTTTTCAGCGCCTACTTTGAGCTCTCTTAACATTTTACTTATTACCCTTATAGTAAACACCACAAATGTTATTACCAAAATAATTGCTGTTAGTAGCAGGATTAAAGTTTTATTTCTAGATTTCATTTCGTCCTGGTAAATCATTTTCATACCAGATTCACTCTTTCGCCATAAGTCAACTTGCTGGTCTTTCAAAACATTTCTTCCCTTTGATGAAATAGCCCACCATTGATTAGCAGTATAAGTGCTGTCAAAAATAAAAGTTTTAAAAAGAGTATCGATATAATTAATCGTAGGCTTTAGCTCAGTATTTTCTTTTTCTTCGTTAAATCTTTTAACAGCAGGTGGAGAAGCCTTCAACAAAAATTCTACTTCATACGTTTTAAAAATCTCGTAAGTGCCAACGGTGCTTAGCAAGGTTGATGTCATATTCTTTCTCGTGTACAAGGCATTGTAAATGTTAGTTCTTATGATCCCCAAAAATGTAATCATTTCAAATAATTTTCTTTGGGCAATCAAATCCTGGCTTATTGGTTTTAAATAAATATTGCTTACGGACGAAACCGTATTAAGAGTATTAAGCCGAAAAATAGCATTGGTATAATATTGCATAACAGCATCTGCAGGATAATGAGGTGCCGTGTCCAAAGAATTCCGAATGCCTGCCAGTTTATTTAAAAACGTATATTGAGCAAAGTTTGAGATTGATGGATCTTTGCTGTTCTCAAGTACTTTAATAATTGCATCAGTACGCGGCCTTTGAATGACCACATTACCATAAGCATCTTTTTTTAAAGCATATTCGTAACTATATTTTCTTTCGTTTTCCAGCTCGCTAATGAGCGAAGCGAAATTTCCTGATTCATGAATGTGATCTATATAATCTGAAATTACTTTTACGCGCTGCTTTTTCTCATTATAAAGCTGCCCTGATAAATAGATAAAAAACAGGATAGGAATAATTCCTATAAGCATCAATTTAATAGAGAGAGATAATTTCCTAAAAAAATAATTCATACGATAACTTAATGGCGATTAAAGTTACATAAGCTGATTTAATTGTCGATTTTTATTAACTTAGGATGAAGATTAAATGTTGACAATTTTTTGATTTAAAATCTAATTAACGGAATAGCATCAATTTTAAGTTGATCTAAGAATTTTGTATCGAAAAAATTTTGTATCGAAAAAAAATAATTTTCATTTGTAACCCTTGTTTTTATCTACCTTTATTTCACTTTCAGATTCGATTTTAAAAACCTAAATCAAATAAATCAATACCATGACAATGAAATTTCTTGTTCCGACAATTATCTCTGTGTTTTTTTTAGCATCATGCGGAAATAATGATACCAAACAAAATTCAACCGGGACGAATACAGATACAACGACTGCAGTTTCCGCGCCTCCTGCAAACGACCTTTCTTCTAACCCGGACTATCAAAAGGGTCTCGCTCTTGTAGCAAAATCAAACTGCCTGACTTGTCATAAAATAAATGAAAAATTGATTGGCCCTGCTTACAAAGATGTGGCAAATAAATATGCTGGTAATGATACTGCAGTAAGTTATTTGGCGCATAAAGTAATCACCGGCGGCAAAGGCGTTTGGGGCGAAGTGGCCATGACACCACATCCGGAATTAAGTTTAGATGACGCCACCCAAATGGTAAAATATATTTTGCTTTTGAAGAACTAATTTTTTCCAGGTTAATTTAGAGTAACATTCTTACCAATATCAGGAGCCACTTGCGGAAATTGCAGGTGGCTCTTATTATTTTATTTTCCTCAAACAAATCGGGCAGGTTATTTGTAATTTAATTATTACATGGCCAATCTAATTACATTTACTGATAAAGGTTTATACTGCCAAAAAGGAGATTTTTATATTGATCCATGGAAACCTGTTGACCGGGCTATTATAACGCATGGCCATAGTGACCACGCTTATTATGGTCATAAATATTATCTCTGCCACATTTATACAAAACCGATTTTGCAACTGCGACTTGGTGAAAATAATTATCAAACCATTGGATGGAACGAACCTATCTATATTAATGGCATAAAAATTTCTCTTCATCCTGCAGGTCACATTATTGGTTCATCACAAGTTCGTATCGAAATTGATAACGAAGTATGGGTAGTGAGTGGCGATTATAAAACAGAAGATGACGGCATCAGTGGAAAATTCGAGCCCATTAGATGTAATGCATTTATAACAGAATCTACATTTGGCTTGCCCATATATAAATGGAAACCACAACAGGAAATTTATGATAACGTAATTACCTGGATCAATAAAAATAAGGAGAACGGCAAAACCAGTGTGCTACTTGCTTATAGCCTTGGTAAGGCACAAAGAATATTACAGGCAATTAAAGAAACTACGCAAACAATTTTTGCTCATGGTGCCGTTTTTAATATGCAAAAAACGCTTATTGAGAATGGATGGGATTTAACTCCCGTTGAAAGAATTACTCCCGAAACACCAAAAGAATTATTGAAGGGCACTGTAGTTATTGCGCCGCCCAGCGCTGATGGTACACCGTGGATGAAAAAATTTAATCCGCACGCAGTAGGTGTTTGTAGTGGATGGATGCAGGTAAGAGGGAATGCGAGAAGAAGAAATGTTGACGCAGGATTTGCCTTAAGTGATCACGCAGATTGGGATGCCCTTTTGCAAGCTGTAAAAGCTACCGGAGCAGAACGGGTATTTGTAACCCATGGTTTTCAATCTGCGTTTAGCCGTTATCTTAATGAAGAAAATATTTGTTTGGCCGCAGAAGTAAAAACACAATATGGAAATGAAGATGAAGAAGCAGCGCCTGCTTTAACTGAAGAAGTCTCACCACAATAACTAATGGAAAAGGATTTTATAAATAATGATAGAGCGATTATACCGGAAATAAATCCCGTAGAAAAAGAATTGTCCGGCCTGGAAATGTTTGCGAAGTTAGTAACCGAAATAAGTACATCTACTAAAACAAATGATAAGCTTCAAAGTCTCGTTGACTATTTTGCAGTGGCGCCTGATGAAGATAAAGTTTGGGTGATTGCGATTTTTAGTGGGCGAAGACCAAGGCGCGCCGTTAATTCCAGGCTTATGAGAGATTGGTGCACCGAAATAACAAGTTATCCATCCTGGCTTTTCGATGAATGCTATCACACAGTTGGAGACCTCGCTGAGACCCTGGCTTTATTATTACCAGAGACAAAAGAAGATAGCCAGGTTAATAAAAATCTTGCACATTACCTGGAAACTTTTATTTTAATTGAGAAGCAAGATGAAGCCGTAAGAAAAAAATTTATAACAGATAGCTGGAATCAAATGAACCGCAATGAAAGATTTGTTTTTAATAAATTGATTACCGGTAGTTTCCGCATCGGCGTATCACAAAAAACGATTGTGAATGCGTTATCTAAAACAGTCGATCTTTCGGCTTCAATAATTGCGCATCGCATAAGTGGTAATTGGGATCCAGTAACAACAACTTTTGATCATCTTTTGAGTGAGTCTGCGTCGGTTTCTGATTTTTCAAAACCATATCCTTTTTATTTGGCGTATGCACTGGAAGATATTCCCGAAACTTTGGGTGATCCTGCGGAATGGCAGGCCGAATGGAAATGGGATGGCATTCGCGGACAAATGATAAAACGCAATAATGAATTATTTATATGGAGCCGGGGCGAAGAGTTAATGACGGATAAGTTTCCGGAATATTTTATTTTGAAAGATTTATTGCCAGAAGGCGTTGTTATTGATGGTGAGATCATTCCTGCAATAGATGGCAAGCCGCTACCCTTCTCCGTTTTACAGACAAGAATTGGCCGAAAAAATATTGGTAAAAAACAATTACAAGATGCGCCTATTTGTTTTTTCGCTTACGATATTCTAGAATTTGATGGGAAGGATTACCGGGAAAAAACAATGGCTGAAAGAAGATTAAAATTGGAAGAAATTATTTTGCCCATTAAAAATAAATCCATTCAAATTTCAGAAATAATAAATTTCAACTCATGGAAAGATCTTGAAGAGACGCGGAAAAAATCAAGAGAAATGAATAGTGAAGGTATTATGCTGAAAAGGAAAAATTCTACTTATAAGGTTGGAAGAAAAAGAGGCGATTGGTGGAAATGGAAAATTGATCCGCTCACAATTGACTGTGTTATGATATACGCCCAAAAAGGAAGTGGAAGGAGAAGTAATCTTTATACTGATTACACATTTGCAGTGAAAGACGGTGATAAACTTGTGTCTTTTACCAAGGCCTATTCCGGACTTACGGATAAAGAATTTGCACAGGTAGATAACTTTGTCAAAAGAAATTCAATTGAAAAATTTGGGCCTGTACGAACAGTAAAACCGGAGCTTGTATTCGAGATTGCCTTTGAAGGCATTGCCGCCAGCAACCGTCATAAAAGCGGTGTGGCTTTACGTTTCCCGCGAATGAGCCGATGGAGAAAGGATAAATCTGTGGATGAAATAAATACACTCGATGACTTAAAAGACATGCTGAATATCTATGGGAAATAACGCAGGATTAAATGCCTGAAAGTTGTTAAGTTTTTTTTAAACCATTTCTCCGTTTCCTATAAAAGATATCTTTGCAATCTATATGAAAACTGTACTGATCATATTTACCACGCTGATTATTTGCCTGCTGTTTTGCTTTTTTGCGTATAAAAAAAAAGGTACTGATCCGGTTTATATTGAACCTTCCAAACAAAGAAGTGGTGACGCGAAAATTGGATACACCTATTTAACAGAAGGTGATTATTTAAAAAGCGGTATTCCATTATCCTTCTTTAAAATGGTTTACAAAGGGAAAAATAATGATTTGGGCAGAGAAGGAATCAATAAAAACATACCCTATTCCTATAATGCAGTTTTAGCGAATAACGGAGAACAGATTGCGTCCCCCAATTGTTTACAATGTCATGCGCAGGAGCTTAATGGAACATTGATAATAGGAATGGGAAATTCCCGCTCTGACTACACCGCAGACCATTCACTTACCGCCAAACTATTGGAATCATTTTTAAAAAATGGCCAGGGTAATGAATTGAAATATGATGCCGCGAAAAATTTCATAACAGCCGTAAAAACAGTGTCTCCATTTCTTGTCGTTCCCACTAAAGGCGTGAATCTTGCTGACCGTCTTGCAGCGTTGCTGGTAGCTCACCGCGATCCTAAAACGCTTAAATGGTTAGACTCCTCACGGTTACCCATATACGCAGAAATTATCCCAACTGATGTACCTGCCTGGTGGTTGCTAAAAAAGAAAAACGCCATGTTTTATAATGGTTTTGGAAGAGGTGATTTCGGCAGATTTTTAATGGCGTCCAATTTACTAACGGTAACGGACACAGCAGAAGCAGCAGAAGTAGATTCTCATTTTAATGATGTGCTTGCTTATATTTATTCATTAAAGCCACCCGTATATCCAAAAGTAATTAACAGGAAACTTGCTGATAAGGGCCAGCTTATTTTTGAACAGTCATGTACTGATTGCCATGGCACCTACGGCAAAGATGGTGATTACCCAAACTTATTGATACCTGAAAAAGTTATTCAAACAGATTCATTACTGTATTCCTCAAATTACAGTAGCCCTCAATTTTTAAACTGGTTTAATCAAAGCTGGTTCACCAAGGGAGAGCACCCCGCAAAACTGGTTCCATTTAAAGGTTACATTGCTCCGCCATTGGATGGGGTGTGGGCGACGGCGCCTTATCTGCATAATGGTTCGGTACCTACGCTGGAAACTTTGTTGAACAGCAAAGAAAGACCTAAGTATTGGAGTAGAGATTTTAAAAATCCCCAATATAACTATGATTCACCTGGATGGAAATACCAGGAAAAAACAAAGGCTGAAAATACCGAAACCTACAATACTACATTGAAAGGCTACAGCAACGCAGGACATAAATTTGGGGATAAACTTTCCAACGATGAAAGAACTGCATTAATTGAATACCTGAAAACCTTATAACGTTACATTGAAATTAGAAACCACAAAAGGCTATGAGGTTATCAATAAATGGCTAACCAAAAAAAGGTTTTCCGCTTTTGAATTTCAATTAGAAACCTGGCAGCACATTATCAATAAAAAATCCGGGTTAGTAAATGCGCCGACCGGTTGCGGCAAAACATTTTCTATTTTTTTAGGTTCAGTTATAAATTATATAAACGATCATCCAACTTCATATAAAACAAAATCAAAAAATAATCTACAGCTTTTATGGGTTACGCCGTTGCGTGCATTGGCCACGGATATTGGCAGAGCAATGGAAGAAGTTATTTATGAATTGGGAATGAACTGGAAAGTTGGAATTAGAAACGGCGATACTTCAATTGCGGAGCGCCAAAAACAAAAAAGGCAAGTCCCTGAAGTGCTCATCATTACTCCGGAAAGCCTTCATTTGTTATTAGCGCAAAAAAATTATCCCGACGTTTTTAATTCACTTAAAATTATTGCAGTTGATGAATGGCATGAATTAATTGGCTCTAAGAGAGGCGTCCAGGTTGAGCTGGCGCTTTCAAGAATAATTCATCTTCAACATAAAAATCAACATCAAATTTCGGTATGGGGCATTTCTGCAACCATTGGAAATCTTGAGCAGGCAAAAGAAGTATTACTCTCGCCCCATTCTTCTGCAATTTGGGATGACAGTAATTCTGAAAATGTAACCGTCACCGCAAATATTTATAAACCCATTCTCATTGAATCAGTATTTCCTGATGAAATTGAAAAATTTCCGTGGGCGGGTCATCTGGGAATTCGCCTGGTAGATAAAGTAATTCCAATTATAATGCAGAGTAAAACAACGCTCATATTTATTAATACCCGCGGCATGAGCGAAATGTGGTACCA
This sequence comes from Chitinophagales bacterium, assembly GCA_038245055.1. Classification (GTDB taxonomy): domain Bacteria; phylum Bacteroidota; class Bacteroidia; order Chitinophagales; family Chitinophagaceae; genus Ginsengibacter. The sequence goes on from JBBRSV010000031.1 coordinate 11,494, forward strand.
GGCATTGCTTACAGCATGCCCGGAACTTGCAGGCGCAATTGCTTTGCATCATGGCAGTATTGAGCGCGATCTTAGAAGTTGGGTAGAAGAAAACTTACATAGCGGAAAATTAAAAGCTGTAGTGTGTACCGCCAGTCTCGACCTCGGAGTTGATTTTCGTCCAGTCGAGACCGTTATACAGGTTGGTTCGCCAAAGGGTGTCGCAAGATTTTTACAGCGCGCAGGCAGGAGCGGGCACCGGCCTGGAGAAATAAGCAAAATATTTTTTTTGCCCACCCATTCGCTCGAACTTATGGAAGCAGCCGCATTGAAGGAAGCTACAAATATTAAGCTTATAGAAAGCCGCGATTCAAGAATTTTATGCTTTGATGTATTGACACAATATTTAAGCACGCTGGCTATATCTGATGGGTTTTATCCAAATGAAATTTTTAAAGAAATAAAAACAACATATTGCTATCGGGATATTACAGAAGAGGAATGGCAGCAGATCTTGTCTTTCACAACGGCGGGTGGTGTAGCGCTCCAACAATACGATGATTATAAAAAAATTGAAATTATTGATGGGCTTTATAAAATAAATAACCGGCGAATAGCAATGCGGCATCGCATGCATATTGGAACCATTGTAAGCGACCCGATGCTAAAAGTAAAATTTATAAGTGGTGGATTTATCGGCGTAATTGAAGAATGGTTTATTGCAAGGCTGACTCCTGGCGATACATTTACTTTGGCCGGTCGTACGCTGGAGTTTGTAATGGTAAAAGAGATGACTGCTATTGTTAGAAAATCTAATTCAAAAAAATCCATCATCCCAAGCTGGCAGGGAGGACGTATGCCCTTATCCGCTAACCTTGGCTTTATGCTGAGAAAAAAATTTGACGAAGCAGGAATGCTATTGCATAAAAAGGATAAAAAAAATATAGATGAAGAAATAATCCGGTTGCAGCCATTATTTGAGTTGCAGGAATATCTTTCACACATACCAAAACAAAATGAATTGCTCATTGAGCATATTGAAACTAAAGATGGCTTTCATCTTTTCGTTTTTCCTTTTGAAGGAAGATTGGTACATGAGGCAATGGCAGCGATACTCGCTTATAGAATTAGTAAGATAACACCTATAACTTTTTCACTAGCAATGAATGACTACGGTTTTGAATTATTAAGTGACCAGCCGATACCGTTAGATGATACAAATTCTTATGAATTATTCTCCCCTGACAATTTATTACAAGATATTCAACGAAGTTTAAACAGTGTTGAAATGGCGAGAAGAAAATTCAGAGACATTGCCGTGATTGGCGGCTTGATTTTCCAGGGATTTCCTGGCGAACAAAAAAAGGCGAGGCACCTACAATCTTCGGCTTCATTACTCTTCAATGTATTTGCAGAATATGAATCAAATAATCTGTTGCTGAGACAAGCGTACAACGAAGTAATGGAGCAACAAATGGAAGAAGAGCGATTGCGGAATATGCTCGAACGAATTCAAAAAAGTAAAATCATTATCACTTTTCCCAACAGGCTTACGCCATTTTGTTTCCCCATTAAAGTGGATAGTATGCGCGAAAATCTCACATCAGAAAAACTGGAAGACCGCGTAAAAAAGATGCAAATGCAAATGGAGAAATGAAGACATAAAATGCAAATTGAATACACGAATTCAACGCACGAATTACACGAATTATTAGAACAAAAACCATTATTCGGCTTATCAAAGATGGGCTTTAAAATTCGTGTTTTATAATTCGTGCCTTGCAATGTAATTCGTGCTTTTCAATTCGTGTAATAAAAAATGTAATACTTATCTTCAAAATGTAATTCGTGTCTTACAGATTGTAAATATCTTCGCAATAAAAAAAATTGTTTCCGCCCCAAAAATTTGTTTTTCATAACCAAACGCTTTGGCTTTCCCCCGCGCGTTGTATTTATTGGGAAGAAGAAAAGGCCTTAATACTTTCCGATCTGCATTTCGGCAAAACAGGCCATTTTAGAAAAGCAGGAATCGGAGTTCCCCAAAGTATTTTTAAAAAAGACCTTCAACGGTTGTTCACACAGATTCAATTTTTTAAACCTTTGACTTTACTAATTGCTGGCGATATGTTTCACAGTGCCGCCAATAAAGAAATAGATTTTTTTGTAAAATGGAGAAATGATTTACCCGATGTAACCTTTCATCTTATAAAAGGAAACCATGATGTTCTCTCCGATAAATTTTATGAAGAAGCAAACATAAAAGTGGCCAGGAAAAAATTATCTATCCAAAATTTTTGCTTTACACATGACTTCGCTTCGGAATGTGAAAATGATGAAGAAGAACGCTACACTTTTTCAGGACACATTCATCCCGGCATTAAAGTAAGTGGAAATGGAAAACAATCGTTTATGCTTCCCTGTTATTACTTTTCAAAAAAATATGCAGTGCTTCCGGCCTTTAGCATGTTCACCGGTTTGTACAAAATAAGGCCATTAAAACAGGACCAGGTTTTTGCCTTAATTGAGAACCAGGTTATAAAAATGCAATAGCTTTTATTTGATCAACCTTCGTTTTAGTTCTGCATTTATCAATGACAATTCGCGCCCGGTTTGGCCTCCCACTGAAGAATTTTCCTGTGCTCTTCTCATTAGATATGGAATCACATCGTTGATGGGACCGAAGGGTAAGTATTTACTTACTTGGCAACCGGCTTTAGCAAGATTAAAAGTTATATTATCACTCATGCCATACAACTGTGAAAAATGAATGCGTTGATCATTTAATGGCATAGAGAATTTATTCATTAATTCAGTCGCGTTTAAATTGCTGTATTCGTTATGAGAGCCCAAAACAATATATACATCGTTTGCCGGGTTAATGCAAAATTCAATAGCGGCATTAAACTCATCATCCGTAGCCTGCTTATTTATATTTATTGGAGAAGGGTAATTTAGCTCTAATGCCCGGCTGCGCTCTTTTTCCATATAAGCGCCTCTGACAACTTTCATTCCCAACTTAAAATTATTTTCATTCGCAAACCGGCAACTATCTTTAATATACTGAAGGCGGTCTTTTCTATAAAGCTGCGCTGTATTGTAAACAATTGCTTTTCCCAAATTAAATTTTTGCATCATCTGCATTGCTAATGCATCAACGGGGTACTGGATCCAGGATTCTTCTGCATCAATTAAAACACCAATGTCACTATTTTTTGCAGCCTCACAAATTACTTCCAATCTTTTTACAACGCGCTGCCATTCTTCTTTTTCGCTTTCACTTAATTTTTCTAAAGGAACTTTACCCTCGATGATATCAGTATAAACTGCATCTTCGTTTAGCTTTTGCAACAACTCAAATCTTGCATACCCTGTCAGCTTCACACTCATAAATGGAATGTTGCGTTGCGTTGCGGCATATTGAATTGCATGGATAAAAACATCCCTCGCTTCATCAAAATTTTCTTCACCTTCCTTTCCTTCAACACCATAATCAAGTATTACCTGCACATGATAATTACCTAATTTATTTGCTACTGCAGATGTTTCCTGCAAAGTTTCTCCACCTACAAATTGGGTAAAAATTGTTTCACGAATTAATCCTTTTACCGGCAAGCCAATCTTTAATGCCCAAGGAGTAAGCTTTAAGCCAAATTTCACCAGCCATTCTTTCCCCATTGATGCAAAAACGAACCTGGCTTTTTTAAGTTCTTTATTAGTTTTAGATGCAAATGCAACCTGTGTATTTTCGAAAGATATATTTGTCATAAATGGAGGCCGAAATTCACAAATCAAAAACTAATTACCAAATAAATAAGTTTACATGTAAGGGAATTTTTATCGATTTGTTTTTAATGAATCACCTCAAAATGAATTCATATTTCAAAAGGAATTTTTATTAAAAAAAGAATTTGAAACCGCTCAAAATTTGAAAGAAAAAATTAATCTCCCAGGAATTCCATCACCTTTGATACATTCTTTTTTTCGAATAGGCGTATAACTTTCAATATAACTTTCAATATAAATCCATGTGGTTTGGCAATGCTGTTCGCCAATTGAGCAATACGTTCGTCCCTTGCTATAATGCAGTTTTCATAATCCTGGCTTACTTTGCCATTAAGTTCATTTGCAAATTTCCATGCGCCATCTCTTGCAGTAGTAATACTAAATTGAACCAACATCTCATCAAAATTGAAAATTTCAAGATTCAATAATTTCATTAATGGATTTATTTTAATCAGGCACCCTTCAATATTATCTGTCATCGCAGACAATATCGCATTGATTGCATTGAAATCATTTTTGATATCATCTAACTGAAAGCCTTTCATTACCTGCACGGTGGCAATTCCTAAATCGAGATTTATGTGAGCGTTCATTCCTAGTAATAAATGTTGAAGCACGATGCAGGAATTGTCAGCCACGGATTCAAAAGCCTTTTTCCATGAGAGCGTGTTTTGTTTACCCGAAATCCATAAATTAAATGCCATAAGGTAACGGTTTGCAAACTCCACATCCAATTTCTCCATGCGCTCACCATTCTCAAATTCTTTATTATTAATGCAGTCTTTTACTTTACAAGTAACTTTATGATACAAGGTGGCGAAAAAACCCGCAGCACTATTATTGGCTTTACTCCAATCAATTATTTTTTCAAGATGAATTATTACCTCTTCAATTGTTACAGGCATCTGTAATAACAAAAAGTCATCGATGGTTGGTGCAGTTTGACCTGAGTTCATTGAAAGTGAATTATAGTTTTATAAATTTAAAACAAAATAATTGGGCATTTCTAACCGGCTTTGATTCTTCTAGTTCAATTTTGCAATCTTATCTTTGCAAAAAATTTTAAGAATGATATCAAGAAAACCATCTGAAAGTACTGTGATAATGACAGAACTCGTTTTGCCAAATGACACCAATACTTTTGGTAATTTAATGGGTGGACGATTAATGTATTGGATGGATATTGCAGCGGCTGTAGTTGGAGCGAAACATTGCAATGCCCCGGTAGTTACGGCATCGGTTGATAACATTTCATTTACAAACCCGATAAAATTGGGCAATGTTGTAAATATTGAGGCGAAAATGACCAGGTCTTTTAATAGCAGTATGGAGGTGCATTTAAATGTTTGGGGCGAAGATATTATTCAGCAATACCGCTATAAAAGCAACGAGGCATATTATACCTTTGTGTCGCTGGACCCTCACAACAAGCCAAGGCCGGTGCCCAAATTGGAACCAGAAACGGACGAAGAAAAACTCCTGTATGAAAGTGCATTAAGCAGAAGGCAGTTAAGATTAATATTTGCAGGAAAGATGAACCCAATGGATGCGGCGGAACTCAAAGCGCTTTTTACTCAAAGTTGATCACCGGAAAATAGCAGGCAATTATTAATTTATATAAGTAATAGTATTTCCCTTCCGGATGAAATTATTTATCCAAAGCAGTAATTAAATGATGCTTGCTCTTTAGCATGAATTTTTTGCTTTGTTCAATTGAATCCATTACTTTTTCCAAAATTACGTCGATAGTTTCCTCGTAAGTAAATTGCAATGGTTCTTTAAATTGAACCGTTAGTAGGGTGCCTTTTTTCTTGAACTTCAATCCTTTTTTATTGAATGCGCGCCAGAAGCCGCTTATTACTACAGGTATAACGGTAGGCTTGTGATGTTTTATAATAAAGGCGGTTCCCTTTCTTCCCGGCGCAAATGGTTTTGTAGTTCCTTGCGGAAAAGTGATGACCCAATTATTTTCCAGCGCTCTTGCAATTTTTCGTGTATCGCCGGGATCAAGTCCGCGGCGCATTTCTTTACCTTCAGCACGCCATGTACGCTTCACCGTTATAGCGCCTGCCCAGCGAAAAATTCTACTGATAAAACTGCTTTTCATTGTTTCAGCGGCAGCCACGTAATAAACACGTGTAAAAGGATTTAATAGATAAAAAGGAATGCCCAGCTTATTTTCCTTTCGCCATTTGATAGCACAAAAAATATGCAGGAACATGATCACATCGGCAAAATAAGTTTGGTGATTGCTTACAAACAAAACATTTCGTTTGGGAAGGTTTTTCAGGTGTTCTGTGCCGGTAATTTTTATCTTATTTACTATAGCAAATCCAGGGAAGGTAATAATGCCAACAATAAAATACACTATAGATTTTATCAGCCGGGTTTGCTTTAGACTATCAATCCATCGTTTCATCGATATTTTTTCAGTAAAAAAATAAAAACGCAATTTATGAAACTCAAGCTAAACAAATACTTTTTGACGGTTTTTAATTTGATTTAGCCGGTTTTTTAGAAAAATGAAATACACCGTTATATTTCCTTTAGAATTGTGCTATTTGCCAGCATTTTCTTACCTTTGCAGTCCTAAAAATAAAAATATTTTGGGAACAAGAAATGAGCAACGAAATTATTAACCAAAATGCTGATGAACAGGTGGTGGCCCAGGCGCCAACAGCAACAACAAATGCACCTGTTGATTCAAAAATGGACGAACAAACAAACAAAGATGCTGCGCCGGTTGCAAATACCGGAACAGAAGAACAAATTCAACAATCGGTGGAAGACATGCCGCAGGGTGGAATAGAAGGTGTTCCCTTTCCAGATTTTCCGGAAGTAGCTGAGCCTGTTGACAATGGCGAACCTCAACAAACGGAAGTGGAAATGCATGATGCGGTTATGGCAACACCACACGATGATTTTGACTGGACAGTTGATAAGAGGAATGTAACCTCCTATAACAAACAGGAAAGAGAAAAGTATGATGAGGTTTATGATAAAACCTTTAAGCAGATCAACGATAATGAAATGATTCACGGTACCGTCGTTGGAATGACAAAAACAGATGTTGTTATAAACATTGGTTTTAAAAGTGACGGCCTCGTGTCTCTAAATGAATTCAGGGATATTCCAAACCTCAAGGTGGGGGATGATGTAGAAGTAATGGTAGCAGAAAAAGAAGACCGGGATGGAAATCTTCATTTAAGCCGAAAGCAGGCACGCACAACACGCGCATGGGAAAAGATTGTAGATATGCATAAAACAGGCGAGATTGTTACAGGTCTTGTAACAAGCAAAACCAAGGGCGGACTTATCGTTGATGTTTTTGGCATGGAAACTTTCTTACCGGGATCTCAAATTGATGTGAAGCCGGTAACTGACTACGATCAGTTTGTTGGTAAAACAATGGAATTTAAAGTTGTAAAAATTAACGAAGCAATAAAGAACGCAGTTGTATCTCATAAAGCGCTTATTGAAAGCGATATCGAACAACAACGTGCAGAAATTATTGGTAAGTTGGAAAAAGGCCAGGTGTTGGAAGGAACTATCAAAAACATTACAGATTTTGGTGCATTCCTCGATCTTGGTGGTTTAGATGGTTTACTTTATATAACTGATATTAGCTGGGGACGTATTAATCATCCGACCGAAGTATTAAAGCTTGATCAAAAACTGAATGTAGTAGTTCTTGATTTTGATGATGACAAAAAACGTATCAGTCTTGGTTTAAAACAATTAACACCACATCCGTGGGATACTTTACCAGACACAATTAAAGAAGGTGAAATTGTAAAAGGAAAAGTTGTAAATATAGAAGACTATGGCGCTTTCCTTGAAATATTCCCCGGAGTTGAAGGTCTCGTTCACGTAAGTGAAATTACCTGGGCTAACACGCCAATTAATGCTAAAGAGTTTTTCAAATTAGGTGATGAATACGAATCTAAGGTTGTTACACTTAGCAAGGAAGATCGCAAGATGAGCCTGTCTATTAAACAAATGACTGAAGACCCGTGGAATACAATTGAAACACAATATCCTGAAGGTAGCAAACACAAAGGGCTTGTAAAAAACATTACTCCTTATGGTGTGTTTGTTGAGCTTTCTCCGGGCATTGGTGGAATGATTCACATAAGTGACCTGAGTTGGCTGAAGCGCTTTAATAACCCCAACGAGTACACGAAAGTTGGAAATGATATTGATGTAATCATCATGAGTATCGATAAAGACAATCGCAAGCTTCAACTTGGACACAAACAAATTGAAGAAGATCCATGGAATTCGCTTGAGCAAACTTTCCCTGTTGGAAGCATACATGAAGGAACCGTTACTAGAAAGGATGATAAAGGAGCTACAGTTCAGCTTCCTTATGGCCTCGAGGGTTTTGCGCCGGCACGTCATTTACGCAAAGAGGATGAAAAGTTTATCGGCATAGATGAAATAGCGCCATTTATGGTTATTGAATTCGACCGTAACGATAAAAAAATCATCTTAAGTCACAGCCGTATTTGGGAACAGGCAAAAGCTGATGAAAAGGATGCTGAAATGAAAGAAAAAAGAGCTGATGCGGAAACAACTAAGAAAGCGGTTAAAACTATTCAAAGCAAGGTAGAAAAAACAACTTTAGGTGATCTTGGCGTTCTTGCGGATTTGAAAAAGAAGATGGATGATGAAGGTGAAGCTGCCGCAGAAAAGCAAAAAGTAACAGCAGAGAAAGAGGAACCTAAAAAGAAAAAAGCTACTGCTGAGAAAAGTGATGACAAAGCCGAAGGTGATGAAGTTAAAGATGAGAAGAAAACTGATGATACTGAATAAATAGCCGAATCCTTTTTTTATAGAAATCCCGCTGCATTTAGCAGCGGGATTTTTTTGTGAGATCAATTTAATTGATTCACATCTAAACAATTTTAAAATGGGGAAGGGATGGAATTAATGCGCGCGGTACCTGATATACTCCATATAACATTAGTGGTACAGTTTATGTGCGCTTATACTGAATCGCACTAATTAATTATCGTATTTTTCCAATGGGCTTTGACAAATCAAAATTTATAACGTACACGTTAATAGGAATTATAATACTTTGTAGTATTGTATTATTAATTTTGATCTTAATCTAAAACATCTTTAATTTAATTGCTTTACATGCTGACTAATGGCGTGTGCAGCAATCCACCCACTGGTCCACGCGTGTTGAAAATTGAACCCTCCGGTGATACCATCAACATCCAAAATTTCACCTGCAAAAAATAGATTTGGAACAATTTTGCTGGCCATAGTATTTGCATCAATTTCATTTAATTTAATGCCGCCGGCAGTAACAAATTCTTCTTTAAAGGTGGTCTTTCCTTTTACGCTGAACTGTTGTGAACACAGGTGTTTAGCCAGAACGTTTTGTTTTTTTGCCGGAAGGTCTGCCCATCGCAAATCTTCTTTTATCCCACAACATTTTAAATGATATTCCCATAATCTTTGAGGTAGATTAAAAGGATTTTTATTGATAATTTTCTTTGACGCAAGCTCAATTCTTATCGATCGCAATTTGTCCAACAATGTGTTTTCATTGTAGTTCAATAGCCAATTTATTGAAATAGAAAAGTTGTATTGTAGAAGTGCTAGTTTCCGTGCGGCAAACGCTGATAGTTTTAAAATACAAGGCCCGCTAAATCCCCAATGAGTGATAAGGATTGGCCCGGTTTGAGATAAATTGGCTTCATTTATTTTGACCCTGACATTGTCCACTGAAATACCCATAAGTTCCGCAATAGGGTTGTTTGGAATATTAAAAGTAAATAATGATGGAACGGGAATTTCGAAAGAATGACCAAGTTGGGAAAGCCAATTGTATTGCGCTGATTTGTGATATCCACCGCATGCTATACAAATGAAATCTGCTGGCAATTGGGAACCGTCCTTAAAAAATAACTGGAATTTATTTCTGTCTGTCTCTGCCGGTGTTTTTGTAATGCTCACCACCTCGCGGCTCATCATTATTTGTACATTATTTTTCGCCGCTTCCTGCAACAAGCAATTAATTATAGTTTCTGAAGAATTACTTTCCGGAAACATTCTTCCATCAGCTTCGGTTTTCAATTTCACATTTCTGTGTTGAAACCATTCGATCGTATCACTTGTAAAAAATTGATGAAATGCCTGCTTTAAAAATTTTTCTCCCCGCGGATATTTCTTAATCATTTCCGCAATACTAAAACATGCGTGGGTAACATTACAACGGCCACCGCCACTTACTTTTACTTTACTCAATAATTTACCCGTCTTTTCCAGGAGAATAACTTCCATACCAGGGTAAGCTGCCGCAGCATTTATTGCACAGAAAAAACCAGCAGCGCCTCCACCGATTAGTACCAGCTTTTTCTTATCCATAATTCATGAATTTGAATGCAAAGTAAAATGAAGTAAAAATGAAGTAAAAAGAAAAGATATAAGCTTACGGAAACTTGCAATACAAGTGATTAGTAATAGTCAGAGCATAAATATTTGCTGGCTTTTTCAACAGCTTCAATTGCTGCAAATGAAGAGAGAATATCTGCCTGATCTTTTCTTACGCAGACAGTATGTTCATAATGTGCTGAGGGCTTGCCATCTTTCGTCCTAACGGTCCAGCCATCTTTATCATTAAACACATATCTCTTACCAAGATTTATCATAGGTTCAATTGCTATCACCAGGCCATCATTAAGTTTGGTACCACTGCCGCGCTTTCCGTAGTTGGGAACTTGTGGATCTTCATGCAAATCGCGGCCAAGCCCATGTCCGACCAATTCCCTCACGACGCCGTAGCCATTTTTTCGTTCGGTATGCTCCTGTACCGCAAAAGCGATATCACCTACTCTATTTCCTGCTACCGCCTTTTCAATTCCTTTGTATAATGCTTCTTTAGTAATTCGCATTAACTTTTTTACATCATCCGGTACCAGCACTAACGCAAACGTATATGCGCTGTCGCCATGAAACCCATTTTTTAATGCGCCTACATCAACGGAAAGAACATCACCTTCCTTTAATTCGGTGCTGGTAGGATAACCATGAACAACAGCGTCGTTTGCAGACATACAACATGCAAAAGGAAAGCCATGATAATTTTTAAACGAAGGAATAGCGCCGTTGTCCCGTATAAAGGTATCAGCGAGGTTATTGAGATAAAGAGATGAAACACCAGGCTTGATATGTTTCGCAATTTCAGCAATTGTATTATTAACAAGCAAACAGCTTTGCCTGATAAGTTCTGTTTCCTCCTGCGTTTTATAGATAATCATATCCGTATTAAAAAAACCCTGTGCATTTGACAGGGTTATAAATAAGTTCAGTATAAATTAATTACATGTTCCCTGTTACTCCGGGCGCTACCGACTGCCTTCCCTGTATGCGTCCTGTGCTCATTAAACCATCGTACTGGCGCATGAGTAACTGGGTTTCTATTTGCTGTAAAGTATCCAATACAACTGCCACCATAATTAGTAAAGATGTTCCTCCATAAAAAGAAGCAAAGCCCTGAGTAACTCCCAATAACTGCGCAATGCCCGGTAAAATACCCACAAAAGCTAACAAAACAGCACCAGGCAAAGTAATGCGATCCATGATTGTCCCGATATAATCCGTAGTAGGTTGCCCTGGTTTCACGCCTGGTATAAAGCCGTTGCTACGTTTAAGATCGTCCGAAACTTGTCTTGGATTAAAAATTAGCGCCGTGTATAAAAATGTAAATCCAATAACCATAATGGAATACACAGTCATGTAAACAATATTGGTTGGCTGTGTAAAATAAGTAGCCCAATTTTTACCAGTTGTTTGAAAGCCTAAGAAAATGGTTGGCAAAAACATAATTGCTTGCGCAAATATGATCGGCATAACACCTGCAGCATTTACTTTCAAAGGTAAAAATTGCCTCGCACCGCCAAATTGCCTGTTTCCTACAATCTGTTTGGCATAATTTACCGGCACTTTTCTAACACCTTGTACTAATACAATTAGTCCTAAAATTACTGCTATAAATGCGGCGATTTCCACCATAAATATTAATAATCCACCCCCACCGCGGGTTTGCTTTGCAGAAAATTCCTGTACAAAGTTTTGCGGAAGCCTTGCCAAAATACCTACCATGATAATTATTGATGTTCCGTTTCCCAAACCTTTGTCGGTAATTTTTTCTCCAAGCCACATTACGAATAAGGTACCCGTTGTTAATAATATAACGGTTGATACCCAGAAGAAGGGTTCATACGCTGGTAACAAAGCTCCCTGGTTAGAACTCTTTAAAAATCCAATATATGCAGCGGCTTGAAATGCAGTTACAATTACGGTTAGATAGCGAGTCCATTGATTAATTTTCTTTTGGCCACTTTCTCCTTCCTTTTGTATTTTGGAAATTTGAGGAACTAAAATTGTCATTAACTGCATAAATATTGATGCAGAAATGTATGGCATAATGCCTAACGCAAAAATAGATGCCTTAGCAAAGGCACCGCCAACAAAGGCATCCAAAAGTCCGAGCATTCCGCCTTTTGAACTGTTTGCAAGATTCGTAAGTTGATTTGGGTCGAGACCTGGAAGAACAATATAGGAACCGACTCTATAAATAAGTATCAGTAATAAGGTAGTAAGAATTTTATTTCTTAACTCCTCAATCGTCCAGATGTTCTTTAATGTTTTGATGAATTTCTTCACAGAATTATCAATATTTAAATATTTACTTTAAGTTCAGAAAGCAAATATCAATTAATTATTTAACTATTTCGACAGTTCCTCCGGCAGATTCGATTGCGCCTTTAGCTTTTTGACTTATTGCATTCACCTGGAAGGGGATTGTTGCCTTTAATACACCATTTCCTAAAATCTTTACCCGATCATTTTGGCTGATAAGATTATTGATATAAAGACTCTCGATATTAAATTCCTTGAGGCCATGTTTTTCAATTAATTGATCAATTTGACCAAGATTGAACACTTTGTATTCAATACGATTGATATTCTTAAAACCACGTTTGGGGAGTCTGCGTTGAATAGGCATCTGGCCACCTTCATGAGCCATTTTAATTTTGTAACCCGCCCTGCTTTGTCCGCCTTTATTACCTTTAGTGGAAGTTCCGCCTTTACCGGAAGCTTCACCGCGGCCTATCCTTTTTTCTTTGTGAGTTGCGCCTATTGCAGGCCTTAAATTGTGTAGTTGCATTGTACTTTTTTTTACTTAACGCTCCGTGTACGCGGGGCTCGCTTTGAAAGTGAATTAATTTTAAATAAAAATAGCTGCTTAAGCTATTTCTTCAACAGTAACCAAATGGTTAACTTTTTTAACCATTCCTAAAATCTGGGGAGTGGCAACTACTTCTTTGGTAGCATTCATTTTGTTTAAGCCAAGTGCCTTCAGCGTAAGTTTCTGCCTTTCAGAACGGTCAATTCCGCTTTTCACTTGTTTTATTTTTATCTTTTTCATTTTTCTATCTTATCCGTTAAATACTTTCTTTAAAGAAATGTTCCTTGTTTTAGCCACCGCAATTGGTTCCCTTAACGTTGCCAAAGCTTTTACTGTCGCCTTAACCACATTATGAGGATTAGCAGAGCCCAATGATTTGGCAAGCACATCAGTAATGCCGGCGCTTTCTAAAACTGCACGCATGCTGCCTCCCGCAATTACACCTGTTCCCTGGGCGGCTGGTTTAATTAATACCTTTGCTGCGCCTTCTTTGCTCCATTGCTCATGAGGAATAGTGCCATGCATAATTGGAACCCTTATAAGATTCTTTTTTGCATCATCGATACCTTTAAGAATTGCTTCCTGAACTTCCTTAGCTTTTCCAAGCCCCTGGCCTACCACACCATTCTCGTTACCCACTACTACTAATGCAGAAAAGCTGAAAGCCCTTCCACCTTTAGTTGTTTTAACAACACGATTAATGGATACCACTTTCTCTTTCAGCTCAAGATCAGCACCTTTTATTCTTTGTGTATTTGATTTCAACATTGATATTTTTTATAAAATTGTTATTAAAACTTTAAGCCACCTTCACGTGCACCTTCCGCTATAGCCTTAATTCTGCCGTGATAAATATATCCGCTACGGTCAAAAACAACATCTTTAATTCCTAATTCCCCAGACTTTCTTGCAATAGCTGCACCTACTAATTTTCCCTGATCAACTTTATTCGATTTTTGAGCAGCTATATCTGACTGGCGTGATGAAGCTGAAGCAAGTGTAACACCATTTTCATCATCTATCAATTGTACGTAAATGTCGCGGTTGCTTCTAAAAATGCTAAGCCTTGGTTTATGAGCACTTCCACTTATTTTTTTGCGGATGCGATATCTTATTTTTTGCCTTGCGCTAACTTTTGAGTTCATTTTATATTCAATTTGCTCTCCGATTCTGCGGGAGATTTTTTATTTCAACTTATTTACCAGCGGATTTACCTGCTTTTCTACGCAATACTTCACCTTCAAACTTCACACCCTTTCCTTTGTATGGTTCAGGCTTACGCAGACTGCGAATTTTTGCCGCAACCTGTCCCAACAATTGTTTGTCAATGCTTTCTAAAGTTATAATTGGGTTTTTACCTTTTTCCTGTGCTGTGGCAACTTTTAATTCCTTCGGAATTTCAACAACAATATTGTGAGAATACCCTAGAGAAAGATCCAGAAGATTTCCCTGGCTTGCAGCTTTATAACCAACACCTACTAATTCAAGCTTTTTTACATAACCATTTGTTACACCTTGTACCATGTTATTTACAAGTGAGCGATACAGGCCATGCATTGCTTTATGCCTTATTTGATCTGTAGGACGAACAAATTCAATTTTATCATCTTTAACTTCAACCTTAATATCTCGGTCGATAGTTTGTTTCAGTTCACCTTTAGGGCCCTTAACGGTTATCACATTATCTGTACTAACGCTTACATTTACACCGCTCGGGTAAGTGACGGGATTTTTTCCAATTCTTGACATAGCCGGTTTTAATTTTTGTTATAATACTGGCAGAGTTCAGCCACGACTAAGGCTTAATTATCTTACCAAAATCAATTAATAAATATTACATAGAACTTCTCCGCCCACCTTCTGAGACCTTGCTTCTTTATCCGTCATAACTCCTTTTGAAGTGGATATGATCGCAATTCCTAAACCGTTTTTCACTCGCTTAAATTCATCAGGTTTTGAATAAGTCCGCAAACCCGGACGACTAATTCTTTCAAGACTTTGAATTGCGGGAAGTTTAGATTGAGGATCGTATTTCAAAGCGATTTTTATTAAACCTTGTTTTGAATCGTCCTCAAATTTATATTTCAAAATATATCCTTTGTCATATAAAATTTCAGTGATGCGCTTCTTTAAATTGCTGGCAGGTATTTCAACAAGCCGGTGATTCGCCATTTGGGCATTACGTATTCTTGTTAAGTAATCTGCTATAGGATCAGTAACCATTGTTATTCTTTTATTTTTTTTTATTTACAATGCGATATCCATGATATCATTTGACAATTGCTGGTTTTTACCAACTTGCTTTCTTAACTCCGGGAATTTTTCCCTGTAAAGCCATATCACGAAAAATATTTCTTGAAAGTCCAAAATGCCTGAGATAACCACGCGGGCGGCCAGTAAGCTGGCAACGGTTTTTAAGCCGAACCGGCGATGCATTTTTCGGAAGAAGGTCAAGTCCCCTGTAATCACCGGCATCTTTTAACGCCTTTCTCTTTTCAGCATATTGCGCTACCATCTTCTCTCTCTTTCTCTGCCTTGCTTTTACTGACTCTTTAGCCATAATTTTTTATTTTTATTTGTCACCCTGAGTTTGTCGAAGGGTTACTTTTTTACATTTTTGAAAGGCATACCTAATTCTTTCAACAATTCAAATGCCTCTTCGTTTGTGTTTGCGGTTGTGACAAACGTAATATCCAAACCGGTAATTTTATTTACTTTATCAATATCTATTTCAGGAAAAATAATTTGCTCAGTGATACCTAAAGTATAATTGCCACGGCCATCAAATGATTTATCGCTGATACCTTTAAAGTCACGAACACGTGGAAGAGAAACTGAAACTAGACGATCCAGGAACTCATACATATTCACACCGCGCAAAGTAACTTTTGCCCCAATAGGCATGTTCTTACGGAGCTTGAAATTGGAAATATCTTTTTTCGACATTGTCGCTACCGCTTTTTGTCCGGTAACATTTGTCAACTCATCAATAGAGACGTCGATTAGCTTTTTATCCGCAACAGCTCCATTTACACCTCTGTTTATACAAACTTTGGTAAGCCTTGGCGCCTGCATTACAGATTTGTATGAAAATTTTTTCATCAAAGCAGGCACAACTTCTTTTTTGTACTTCACTGCCATTCTCGGAGTATATTTTTCAGTGCTCATTATTTAATTACCTCCCCTGATTTTTTTGCTGTTCTAATTAGTTTACCATCAGTTCTTGTTCTGCTGATCTTGGAATGAGAATGAGATTTAGCGTCCCATAGCATCACATTTGAAATTGCAACGGGTGCTTCCACCTTCATGATGCCACCTTTTGTATTTTGAGCAGAAGGCTTTGTGTGTTTGGTCACAAAATTAACTCCCTCCACAAGTACACGGTTTTTCTCTGTAATTACCTCGAGAACTTTACGTGGTTTCTTCAGGTCTTTATCATCACCAGTGATTACCACCACTGAGTCGCCTTTTTTTATGTTGAACTTCGGTTTAAATCTTGTCTTCATTTTTGACAAATATTTTGTCTTGATTTATTTCTTATTAATAACCCCACTTTTTTGGGGGTGCAAAGATACAATTATAATACTTCCGGGGCAAGGGAAATTATCTTCATATAGCCCTTCTCTCTTAGTTCACGAGCCACTGGCCCAAAGATCCTTGTTCCTCTAGGCTCATCAGATGCGTTTAAAAGAACTACAGCGTTGTCGTCAAAACGTATATAAGATCCGTCTTTGCGGCGAAGCTTATTTTTAGTTCTTACAATTACGGCTTTGCTTACGGTTCCTTTTTTAATTCCACCTGCAGGTAGTGCATCCTTTACTGTAACAACAATTTTATCGCCAACGTGAGCATAATCTTGCCCGGAATTACCCAGCACACGTATGCACAACACCTCTTTGGCTCCGCTGTTGTCTGCTACATTTAACCTGCTTTCTTGCTGAATCATTTTATTTAAACTTTGAGCTCTTAGCGGGAAGCTTTGAGCAATTAAACCAATTTTTTATTTTGAAAATATTCCAACCAGTCACTGCTGATTTCTATTTCACCTTCTCAATAACTTCCACCAATCTCCAGCGCTTCAATTTGCTGATAGGCCTGGTCTCCATGATCTTCACCAAATCACCAATACTGCACTCATTCTTTTCATCATGTGCGTGAAAACCGGAAGTCTTTTTAATGAATTTTCCATATAACGGATGCTTCACTTTTCTCTCCACCTTCACTGTAATGGTCTTATCCATTTTATTACTGGAAACCACACCGGTTCTAATTTTTCTTAAATTTCTATCGGGCATTATTGTATTTTTTAGGATTTAGAACCTAATTGTTTTGTTTTTAACTCGGTTTTTAAACGTGCAAGATCCTTCCTCACGCCACGAATACTCATTGGATTTTCCAAAGGGGAAACCGCATGAGCAAATTTTAATTTTTTTATACGCAGCTCATCTTCCTCAATCTTTGATTTAAGGTCAACCTCACTCATTTCTTTTAAGCTGTTTCTGAAATCATTTTTGTTAGACATCTTGATATTATTTGATTCTTTTTATTCTTTCACACAGGAAAAATTAATTCCCGGGTTTTTAACTTGTGACCTCGTAATCCCTCGTCACTACAAATTTGGTAGCGATTGGCAATTTTTGTGCTGCTAATTCAAACGCTTCTTTAGCAACTTCCATTGAAACTCCGTCAGCTTCAAAAATGATTCTTCCTGGCTGAACAACAGCGGCAAAATATTCCGGGTTTCCTTTACCCTTACCCATTCTCACCTCAGCCGGTTTTTTAGTAATTGCCTTATCAGGGAAAATTCTAATCCATACATTTCCTTCACGCTTCATGTGACGCGTAAGCGCCTGCCTTGCTGATTCTATCTGCCTGTTTGTTAACCAAACTGAAGCAAGTGCTTTTAACCCAAAAGTTCCAAATGCCAGCGTATCGCCACGTTTGGTATCACCTTTCATACGGCCTTTTTGCATCTTCCTGTGCTTCGATCTTTTTGGCTGTAACATAATATTAGTTGTTGAATTATTAAATAGTTGAAAATTGGAAAAAGTGTTCGGCACTTCTTCCGGCATTTGCAGTATTATCTTCTGCCACCACCACCGCCGCCTCTTCTATCTCCACCGCCCCCTCCACCTCTTCTATCTCCACCACCGCCACCGCGCCTGTCACCTCTATCACCTCCACCTCTTCTATCATTAAACCCGCCTCTTCCACCTTGCTGCATTTCATTATCACTCTTTCCACCGCCTGCAATTATGTTAGGATTAAGATCTCTCTTTGCAAGAACTTCTCCTTTACAAATCCACACTTTTACCCCGATTTTGCCATATACCGTTTGAGCAAAAACATTAGCGTAGTCAATATCCATACGTAAAGTATGTAAAGGAGTACGGCCTTGTTTTATTTCTTCGCTACGGGCAATTTCTGCTCCGCCAAGCCTTCCACCAACTCTCACTTTAATTCCTTCTGCACCCATTCTTAAAGCGGAGGCAATAGACATTTTGATCGCTCTTTTATAATTGATACGATTTTCAATTTGCTTCGCAATAGTATCCGCTACAATATTTGCATCCAGCTCCGGGCGACGAATTTCAAGAATATTAATCTGCACGTCGTCCTTGCCCGTAAGTTTCTTTAATTCCTCTTTAATGCGATCTACTTCTCCGCCACCTTTACCAATGATAATTCCTGGCTTCGAGGTATGAATGGTAATAATTAGTTTATTCAGCGTGCGCTCAATAACAATCTTCGCAATTCCTCCTTTATTGATACGGGCATTGAGGTAGGTTCTGATCCTGTCATCCTCAATCAATTTTTTAGCATAATCTTTTGGGTGAGCAAACCAGTTGCTATCCCATCCACGGATTATTCCTAACCTGGCACCAATCGGATTTGTTT
This sequence comes from Chitinophagales bacterium, assembly GCA_038245055.1. Classification (GTDB taxonomy): domain Bacteria; phylum Bacteroidota; class Bacteroidia; order Chitinophagales; family Chitinophagaceae; genus Ginsengibacter. The sequence continues at coordinate 30,365 of JBBRSV010000031.1, forward strand.
TTTGACCCATATTCGGTTTTTATTTTTTAGTATTTTTTGTTGCAGATTTCTTTTCAGTTTTTTCTACAGCAGGTTCTTCTTTTTTCGTTGTTTTTGCTTTCGCAGTTGATGCCTTCTTAGCCGGTGCTTTTTTTGCTGCCTCTTTTTTTAGGTCGGCCTTATTTTCAACTTCTACAGGTACAGGCTCAGCCATGGCAACATTTTTCTTTACGGAAGGCGTTCCTTTATGATTATTACTGTCAACAATTATAGTAACGTGGTTACTGCGTTTGCGAACGCGATATCCACGTCCTTGTGGAGCAGGGCGCATACGTTTAATAACTCTTCCGCAATCCACCATTATGGTTTTTACTATTAATCCGGCATCCTCCACCTTCTCGTCACTATTCTTTTGTTCCCAATTATTGATGGCGCTTTTTAATAATTTATACATAGGCACTGCCGGATGTTTTGGATTGAATTGTAAAATTCCCAAAGCCTTCTCAACCTCAAGCCCGCGAATCAAATCGGCCAGCAAACGCATTTTGCGTGGCGATGTGGGATAATTATTTAGTTTAGCTACTGCTTCCATTTTTTTTAGTTTCTTTATGCTGGATACCCGATACCGTATCTTATTATTATGCGATCTTTTTACTTGAATGACCTCTGAAATTTCTTGTAGGTGCAAATTCACCCAGTTTATGGCCTACCATAAATTCTGTAACATATACAGGAATAAATTTATTTCCATTATGCACGGCGAATGTATGACCTACAAAGTCAGGCGTAATTGTAGAACGGCGTGACCATGTTTTAATAACACCTTTCTTAGTCGTTCCTTCGTTAATGCCAAGCACTTTATTTTCAAGCTTAGCTTCTACATAAGGACCTTTTTTAATTGAACGAGCCATTTTATTTATTTACGATTTTAAACCTGCCTGCCGCAGGCATTGAAAGTATTATTTAAAACCCTTCTTTATTTATTTGGTAATTTCTTACCGTTTCTTCTTTGAATAATCATTTTATCAGATCCTTTTCCGCGGGTACGGGTTATTTGCCCCTTGGCATACTTACCTGTCCTGCTTCTTGGATGACCGCCGGAGGCTTTACCTTCACCACCGCCCATCGGGTGATCTACCGGGTTCATTGCAACACCTCTTGTTCTCGGGCGAATTCCCAACCACCTGTTTCTACCAGCTTTACCCTTGCTCTCAAGACTATGATCACTGTTACTTACCACACCAACCGTTGCGAAGCAATTAATTAATATTTTCCTTAATTCACCACTTGGCATTTTTAAAACCGCGTATTTCTCTTCCTTATTGGCAAGCTGCGCAGATGAACCGGCACTTCTCGCTAATTTACCTCCCTGCCCCGGTTGCATCTCAATATTATGAACCACTGTACCCAAAGGCATATTCTTAAGTTTCAGCGCATTTCCTAATTCAGGTGCTACTGCATCTCCACTAATAATTGTTGAACCTACCTGTAAACCTTGTGGAGCAATAACGTATCTTTTTTCTCCGTCTGCAAAAGACAACAAGGCAATAAACGCGCTCCTGTTTGGATCGTATTCAATGGTTTTAACTGTTGCGGGAATGTCCTTTTTATCTCTCTTAAAATCAATGATGCGATACATTTTCTTATGACCGCCTCCAAGGTAGCGCATACTTCTACGGCCCTGGGCATTACGGCCTGCTGTATGGTGCACCATCTCTACAAGACTTTTTTCCGGAACATTAGTAGTTACCTCTGCATATGCATTGCCAATTCTCCAGCGGGTTCCTGCGGTTGTTGGTTTGTATTTTCTTAAAGCCATGATTTATAATTTATTCCTTTCAGGAAAAACATTTACTAATTTATTACCTCTCATTACACGTTACCATACAGGTCGATCGTTTCACCTTCAGCCACGGTAACTACTGCTTTTTTCTTTGCAGGCTTACGTCCTGTAAGTAACCCTGCCTTTGTATTGCGCTGTTTTACTTTTGAAGGCATCGTCAAAGTATTTACATCTGACACTTGTATTCCGTAAAATTCTTCCACTGCCTTTTTTATTTCCAGCTTATTGGCTTTCCTGTTCACAATAAAAGTATAGCGGTTAAACTTTTCAGTTAAACGATTTACTTTTTCTGATAGAACCGGCCTTATTAACACTTCAGACAGCTTCATGTCTTTTAATTTTATTGGTTTGTTTCTTTATTGAAATCTCTTTATGCTTTTTCAACCTCTTTACTTTCTTCCTCGTTCTCTTCTACAAATATTTTAGCAGCGTTCTCCGTAAATACTATTGATTCTGCATTCATAATATCATAAGTATTGATATCACTCAACGATGTTCCGCAAACAGATGGAGCATTGCGAAAACTCTTGTAAACATTTTCATTGTGCTCGGCCATTATAAACAATGTCCTCCTGCTTCCGGGCACGATCACATTAAAAATTTGAGTTAACGTTTTCGTTGAAGGAGCATCAAGGGTAATTTCTTCAACAATGGTTATTTTATTTTCCTTGGCCTTAGTGCTCAATGCGCCGATTTTTGCAAGATCTTTTACTTTTCTATTGAGCTTAAAATCATAGCCATGCGGTTTGGGGCCGAAAACTGTTCCACCACCTTTATACAAAGGGTTACGGAGGTTTCCTTTGCGACTTCCACCGGTGCCTTTTTGCTTGTGTAATTTCTTTGATGAACCTTCAACTTCGGCGCGGGTCTTTACTTTGTGTGTACCCTGGCGACGAGCGGCAAGATGCTGTTTTACTGCAAGCCAGATTACATGGCTATTTGGATCAGCTTCAAATATTTCACCGGGCAGGTCAATGGTTCTGCCAGTCTTCTTTCCTTCTATATTTATTATATCTAATTGCATGTTACTTCTGAATTATAAGGATGGAACCATTATGGCCGGGAACCGAACCACTGATTAATAAGTAATTTTTTTCAGGAAAAATCTTAACGATTTTCAGTCCTTTTATTTGAACCTTATCATTTCCCATACGCCCTGCCATACGCATTCCTTTGAAAACCCTTGCCGGGTATGAAGATCCGCCAATAGAACCCGGCGCCCTTGACCTGTCGTGCTGTCCGTGAGACTGGCCGCCAACACCATGAAAGCCATGACGCTTTACAACGCCCTGGAAGCCTTTACCTTTGGTAGTGCCCACAACGTTTACCTGGTCGCCTTCATTAAATATGTCAACGCTAATTGTGTCGCCAACATTTTTATCTGTTTCGCTATCGCGTATTTCTTTTACGAATTTTTTTGCCGTGGTAGAAGCTTTGGCAAAATGATTTTTTTCTGAGAGGATGGTATGCTTTTCTTTCTTATCTCCAAAAGCAATTTGAACTGCATTATAGCCGTCTGTATCTACGGTCTTTTTTTGCGTTACAACACATGGGCCCGCTTCAATAATGGTCACAGCAGTCTGCCGGCCATTGGTATCGAAAATGCTGGTCATGCCAACTTTCTTGCCAATAATACTTTTCATTTCTATTTTATTATACCCAGCGCTCCTTACACTTCGACAAGCTCAGTGGGAGATGGGTGTTACAATTTTATATAAGAACTTTTTACTTCCCTATGCCTTTTTAAAAAGCTACGGAAGATTTTTATGCTTTAATTTCAACATCAACACCCGATGGCAAATCAAGCTTCGATAATGCATCAACAGTTCTTGAACTGCTGGTGTAAATATCAAGCAATCGCTTGTGCGTACACAATTGAAACTGCTCACGAGCTTTTTTATTAACATGCGGCGAACGCAAAACAGTAAAGATTTTCTTGTGAGTAGGTAAAGGAATTGGCCCTGTAACTACTGCTCCCGTACTGCGAACTGTCTTAACAATTTTTTCTGCTGACTTATCAACAAGATTGTGATCGTAAGACTGAAGTTTAATCCTGATTCTCTGAGACATATTTAAAGAACTTTTATCAGACCAAATTTATTTTGGGAGCGCGAAGATAGGATTAATGATTTAAACAGCAAAGAATTAATTGAAAGTTTTGGCAAATAATTTAGCTGATGCTGATTACGGGTATTGGTTATCACTATTTTAGTCAAAATTCAAAATCCAAATAATAAAGATTATGAAAAAGCAAGATATAACTAAAGCCTTCTTATACTCTATCTATACCTTTGATATGCTTTAGCCTGCCATTATCTATGGCGATGAAAACTGTGTAATTCTTAAGAGACTTTACCTCATTCAATAATATGTCAGTGCAAAATATTTAACTCAAAAAAAATTGCCTTTCATCGCCAGCTTCACGGCAGTATCTTTACAAAAAAATAATAAAATTTACTGGCACAGAATTTTCTAATAAAAATATAAACTATAAAATGGACAATACTACTTCAAAAAACAACGATTTGCAGGATTCTGCGAAAGATCAAAAAGAAATGCAACCGGAAACCGTAATCATGGATTTGCCTGATGTAGAAGATATTCCTGGCCAGGAAAATATTAAACCGGCGCCATTAGGTGAAATGGCAGATGTTACTGCATCGTCGGCGGATGAGGAAGGTGATAATATTTTTGGTGATGACATAGACGAAGACATTAAAAATGATCCGGATACAAACGTATCCGCAACCGAAAAGGAAGACCTTGAAGAATCAGCCAACGATATGCCGACTGAAGATGACATTAACTTACGGGAAGCTGCGCTTGATAACACGGATGATGACGGAACTCCACTAAATGAAGGCAGTTTTAAAAATAATCTTACTGGAACCGATCTCGATGTGCCTGGTGCAGACCTGGACGATGATGATGAAGAAATTGGCGAAGAAGATGAAGAAAATAATGATTACAGTCTTGGAGGCGATAACCATGACGATACTCCGGAAGATAATTATTAACTGCTAAAATCATACATTAAAGTCAAGGCTTTCTGCTGACCGAAGAGCCTTTTCAATTTTAATTCTTTAATAAGGACTCCTGATTAATAATAGAATCAAACGATAAAAAATTGCATAAAGAATCCATAAAACGGCTCAATTTGGAATCATCTACAAGTTTTATACGTAATTTGGTTTAATGGATTTACCTGATTTTTCAACACCTTTTTGGATCGGCATTCTTACCGTGTTATTCTTCGTAATTATTACGGGGAGATATTTCCTGGTGGCCGGAATTTTCTATTTAATATTTTATGTATGGTTCCCCAAAAAATGGAAAAACAGGAAAATAAATACCAGGAATTATAAACCTGGGCAATTTAAATTAGAAGTAAAATGGAGTATTATTACCTCGCTGCTTTTTTCAATTGCGGGTACGGCCACCGTTATACTATGGCAAAATGGAAATACAAAAGTTTACACAGATTTACTTTTATATGGCTGGTGGTATTTACCGGTAAGCCTTTTAATTTTTATGTTACTGCACGAAACTTTCTATTACTGGTTGCATCGTTGGATGCACCTGCCAAAGGTTTTTAAGATCGTTCATAAAGTTCATCACGATAGCAATATTACCAGCCCGTTCACCGCATTTTCTTTTCATCCGCTGGAAGGTTTTTTGCAGGCAATTTTTTTGCCCGTTATGCTGATGATCCTACCCATGCATTATTACGTCATCATTATTCAATTGACGATTATGACGATAAGCAGCGTAATTAATCACCTGGATATAGAAATTTATCCTGAAAAATTTAATAATAATTTGGTAGGTAAATGGTTGATTGGCGCCACGCATCATTCGCTGCATCACAAGCAGTTTAAATATAATTACGGCCTCTACTTTACTTTTTGGGATAAGATTAAAAAGACTGAAAGCCCGTTCTTTGAAAAATTATTTGATTCAGTTACTGCCAAAAAAATTTCCACAAAGTCTTTGTACAAAGGAGAAGGGGTTACCACTGAAACGATAAAAAATTAAAGAAAAAATTCATTCAACACCCTTTTCTTTCTTTCTTTAAAAGAATTTCCAAAATTATCAATAGCAGCCGTAAATAATTTACTTTGCGGCGCTGACTAAAACGGCGATTTTTAGTCCAATCAAGATAAAATATTTCATGCTAAAAAAAATAATTTGCAATGCTATATTATTCATTGCGATAATGAGCTTTGCTCCCAGTTCCCATTCACAGACTATTGATTATCCCTACCCGATTCAATATTATGTTCTTCATGAAGATGGGCAATCTATTCAAATGGCTTACATGGATGTAAAACCTGGAAATCCAAATGGGTCTTCCGTCATATTATTTCATGGTAAAAACTTTAACGGCTTTTACTGGAAGAATGTAATTGATGCTCTTTCTAAAGCCGGCTACAGAATAATTGCACCAGACCAGGTTGGTTGGGGAAAAAGCACCAAGCCCAACATGAAATATACTTTTGAAATTCTTGCGGCTAATAATAAGCAGTTGCTCGATTCTTTAGGAATAAAAAAAATAAATGTGATCGGGCATTCTATGGGCGGTATGCTGGCCACACGATTTGCATTGCTTTATCCGCAAATGGTTAATAAATTAATTTTGGAAGATCCGCTTGGATTAGAAGATTATAAAAAGTTTATTCCATTGCAGCCGATCGAAGCACTTTATAAAAAGGAATTAAAAGGCACCTACGCTTCCTATAAAAAATACCAGCAATCGTATTATCCAACCTGGAAACCCGAATATGAAATATTGGTAAAAATGCAGGCAGAGCCATTGCAACAAAAAGATTTTTCAAGCGTGGCTTACGTAAATGCATTGACCTGGCAAATGATTTACGAACAGCCCGTGTTATATGAATTTAAAAACCTCCGTATGCCCGTTTTATTAATTGTTGGGCAAAAGGACAGAACTATATTAGGCAAAAATTTAATAGATAAAAAGAAGCAATCAATGCATGGCAATTTTCCTGCACTCGCAAAAAAGGCTGCAGCGTTAATGAAAAATGGTCGCGTAATTCTTATTCCGGATGCCGGTCATATTCCTCACATTCAAACACCTGAAATTTTTAATGCCGATGTGGTAAACTATTTAAAGTAAAGATGACAAGAACAACTTAATAATTACAAATAATGATACTGAAATTGTTTACAGACTCCGGACAACTGACAGCACTAAATCACTCGAATTTAGAATAACAAGTATTATAAAGTCAACAGAAATTAATTATGCGCAAATTAAAATTAGGAACGTATGAAATGCTGCAATGTTAGGAGAATTTAATTTTAGGTGTATGATGGAATAATACAAAACCAAACTCAGAGAACTACTTGTTCAGTTTTATCAATAGTGCTTTCATTTCTGCAATTTCCTTTTCCTGCGAAGCAATAATTCCTTCGGAAAGTTGTTTTACTTCAGGATCCTGTATTTTAGCATGTTTACTTACCATAATAGCCGAGGAATGATGCGGTATCATTGCCTTCATGTATTCTACATCACCGATTGGAGTTTGTGTTCTTAAGCCTGCTAATACTAATCCAAATACAACTATAGCTCCTAAGATAACTCAGGTATTTACTTTTTTACTGGGATACATTTTACCCATGAATAGCATCATGACAATAGCCATTGAAGATACCATTAATAAAGCCATATAATACCAAAATGAATTATTATATAGTCCAAAATGTATCTAAGAAGATATAAGGGAACCTACAGGTGCTGCTCACCT
>JBBRSV010000032.1:0-37524 GCA_038245055.1 Chitinophagales bacterium
CCTGGGGAAATGAACCAATAAATGAAGGCAAACCAAAAGCCAATTCATGGGGAGGAAAGTTTCCATATTATAATGATGATAAAGATGGTTTTGTAGGGTTAGCACCAATAAAATCTTTTCCTGTCAATGGTTATGGTCTGTCCGATATGGCAGGCAATGTGTGGGAATGGTGCAGCGATTGGTACGATGCTAATTATTATCAATCTTTTGAAAGTTCTATAGCAGTCAATCCAAAAGGCCCTGTGAAAAGCTATGACCCGATGGATCCTTACACTCCTAAAAGAAGTTTGCGCGGTGGAAGCTTTCTGTGCAATGACAGCTATTGTAGCGGGTACCGTGTTGCACGTAGAATGAAAAGCAGCCCTGATACTGGTTTGGAACATACGGGATTTCGTTGTGTAAAAGATGCTAAATAAAAAACATTTATCATAACTATTAAAACATATGAAAATGCTATTGCAACCCTTTTTTGCACTTCTCGGATTTTTTTTGTGCATTTCTGCTTTTGCCCAAAGAGATACAATTACTTTAAATGATAACTGGTTGTTTTCAATTAATAAAAACCAGGGAACCGCGTTGGAACCATCCTTTGCCAATGCTGAAAAAGCAAATCTTCCCCATACGTGGAATGTGAAAAAAGGAACTGAAATGTATTATGGATGGGGATATTATCAAAAGAAACTCATGGTGCCTTCCTCTTGGAAGAATAAGAATGTGGTATTACAATTTGGAGCCGTAAACCACACTTGTTTTATATATGTAAATGGAAAAAAAGCAGGTGAAAATATAGGCGATGGATTTGATAAGTTTTTTGTTAACCTGAATGGAAAATTAAATTACGGAAAGGAAAATATCATTAATGTTGATGTAAACAATGATTATGGAAGAAACAAGGTCCCCTTTGGCAGTTCATTCGATTGGCCTAATGATGGCGGTATCATTCGCCCGGTGTCAATCATTGTGAGTGGTAAACCATCTGCAAATTATATCCATGCAGAAGCTATATTAAATGTTACAGACAGTTCTGGAAAATTGGAAGTAAGGCTGGGATACGATAAACCCCTTTCTAAAAATACCAGTTTCAAAATAATTGTTGCAGAAGAAAACCAACCTACGCACAATACAGTTCTTTCCACCACTTCAAAACCTGAATGGAAGAATAGTGAAGCCGTTGTTGCTTTTTCATTTCCCAAAGTACATCCCTGGCATTTTGATTTTCCCAATCTTTATCGTGTGACCGTAACTGTTATGAATGATAAAAAAGAAGTGGATAAGATAAGTACCGACGTGGGCTTCAGAGAAATTAAATTTGAGAATGGAAAAACTTATTTGAATGGAGAACCTATAAAATTAATGGGCGTAGAATGGACTGCCGGTTCCAATCCCAATTTTGGATTTGCCGAACCTGATACAGAAATTATCCGCATGGGGAAATTAATGAAAGATGTAAATGCGATTTTTACAAGGGAGCACTTTCAGCAAAGCGATGTATTCTATAATTTTTGTGACAGGAATGGAATTATTGTGCAACAGGAAGTTCCCCTATGGGGACATGAAACGCCCGCCAATGATACCATCCGCAACATTGCCATGAGGCAATTGGAAACGATGGTGCGCAATCTTTACAATCATCCTTGCATATTTTCATGGGGCGTCGGAAATGAGCTGAGAGGACGCGATGCAGACATGAAAAAAATGATATCCGATTTGATTAGTAAAACGCGTGCATTAGACCCCTCAAGGCATGTAGCTTATGTGAGCAATACGCTCACCACAAGTTTTTACAACAATCCTAAATTCGTACCCGATGCCGCCAACGATGGTGATTACCTGATGATGAATGAATATGGCGGAAGCTGGTGGGATATACCAATAGGAAAAATTGGGTACTACCTGGACAGTGTGCATTTGAGTTATCCCAATAAACCATTTTTTATTTCAGAGTTTGGACTGTGCGAACCCAATTTTAAAGGCGGCGATGAAAGAAGGATTGAAGATATGATTTATCATATGAGTATTTATGAATGCAAGCCGTATGTGGAAGGCGCTATCTATTTTGATTTAACTGATTATCGCACACACTATCCCGGCACAAATGATAACACTAAATTCAGAAGAAGGATACATGGCGTGTATGATATGTACGGCAATCCCAAACCATCTATGAAAGTGCTACGGGAATTATCATCGCCGGTAGAAGTGCAGCAGGTCCAGAACTGGAAAAATGGAAAACTCAATGTGTTATTGTTCGGCAGTATTGGTTTGCCTCAGCATATTGTGAGAGGCTACAAGTTGTATGTTTCTGACAAGGCGAATAATTATGATTCAACAAAAGCTTATGATATTCCGGATTTGAAACCAGGGGAGAGATTGAATTTTGAGGTGGATGATTTGTATAATGGAAAAGCTATCATAACTATTGTAAACCCATTGGGCTATGTTGTTTCACAAAAATCATTTGAGTGAAATAGTATATTTTCCGGAATAAAAAGGGAAGCACAGATTTTTATTTTATTTATTACACATGTGTATGAAAAATATTTCATGGTTGTTAATGTTCGGGCAGGGCAGATACCACTACAAGCCTGATTTTCTAAAGATGGATAGAAGCAAAAAATCAAATAGTTATGTAACAAAAAGGTGGACCACTATTAATTTAAATAAAATATTTTAAAATGCTTCCCTATATAAAGAATAAGAAGGGGTTTATATTAAAAATAAAAACAGTTGTATTACTCTTGTTTTTTATAAGTACTGCTACTGCACAAATAAAACTTCCTTCCTATCCTGATTCTATATTTTCAACTTATTACCTTCAAAGAGTATCGCATTTTAAAACGTTGCCCCAAACAAATGATGACATCATATTTCTGGGCAACAGCATTACGGATGGAGCTGAATGGACAGAATTGTTCGATGATATAAGAGTTAAGAATCGCGGCATCAGCGGAGATTTTACTGCCGGAGTAATTAATCGCCTTAATGAAATAACCAACAGGAAGCCTGCAAAAGTTTTTTTGTTAATTGGTGTAAATGATCTTGCCAGGAATATCAGCACGGACAGTATTGTAAGAAATATTCTTTTAATAGCAGATTATATACGCTGGCAATCGCCTTCCACAAAATTATTTGTACAAAGCATTTTACCCGTAAATAATGTATATGGAAAATTCAGCACACATACAAATAAAGGGGAGCAGATAAAAATTATAGATACGCAATTAAAAGACGATGCTAACAATCACGGTTATACGTACATTAACCTGTATTTTTCTTTCGTTGATGAAAATGGAAAGCTAAAAGACAACCTTACCAACGATGGTTTACATTTAAAAGGCGAAGCTTATTTAACCTGGAAACATATTATTTACCCCTATGTTTACGGCCTGCAACCAAATCCGGCACTTATTCCGTTACCACAGGATGTAACTTTTACAAATAATGCTTTTTCACTTTTTAATTGTAAAAAGATTGTTGTTCAAAATAGCGTTTTTATGAAAGAAGCTGAGAAATTAAAGCAACAATTAGAAGAAAATGGACTGATGATGGATATTGTCGATGCTGGTGATAAAGATGAAACGGCAATTGAATTAGAGATTCGTAAAGTAAATGCACCGCTGTCTGAAGAAGAAGCTTACCATTTGAGTGTTACGGAAAATAAAATACTGATTACAGCAAATACAGCACATGGAATTTATAATGGTATTCAAACATTGCTACAGCTAATGCGTGATGGATCGCTGGTGACAACTTGCGAAATACATGACTGGCCTGGTTTTTCATGGCGTGGTTATATGGTGGATGTTGGAAGGAATTTTGAATCGGTGAAATTGCTAAAGCAGCAGATTAATGTTCTCGGTAAATACAAATTCAACATTTTTCACTTTCATTTAACCGAGGATATAGCATGGCGCTTGCATAGTAAAATGTATCCTCAGCTTACGGCACCGGAAAATATGTTGCGAAATAAAGGCATGTATTATACCGAAGATGATTTAAAAGATTTGATCGCTTATTGCAAAGAACGATACATCACGCTGGTGCCTGAGATAGACATGCCCGGCCATAGCGCAGCCTTTAAAAGAGCAATGGGTGTTGATATGCAATCAGATTCCGGCCTGGCGATTATGAAAAATATTTTAAAAGAGTTTGTTACCACATATATGGATTTACCTTATTTCCATGTAGGTGGTGATGAGGTTCATATTTCCAACAAAAGTTTTATGCCGGAAATATTAAAATATGTGGAAAGCTTTGGCAAAAAAACTATTGCGTGGAGCCCCGGTGCGCCACTTGATGATAAAACGATTCGCCAATTATGGATGAGCGATGATGGCGAAAAAAATATTTCATCTTTGAACTTTATTGATTCGAGGCATCTCTATTTAAATCATATGGATCCATTGGAGGCAGTGGTTACTATTTTTAACCGGCAGATTGGAGACATCACGAAAGAGAATCATAATATGAAAGGCGGTACGCTTTGTTTATGGCCCGACAGGAGAGTGGAGAACGAAGATGATGTTTTAAAAATGAACCCGGTGTATCCCGGCATGCTGTCCTTTGCTGAAAGAAGCTGGCGTGGCGGTGGCCGCAAGGGATGGACGGCAACTATTGGTGCGCCAGGCTCGCCTGAAGCTAATGAATTTGCAGCATTTGAAAACCGGTTATTAGATCATAAAAAATTATTTTTTAGCGGTCTTCCTTTTCCTTATTTAAGGCAAAGTGAGATGGTTTGGAAATTATATGGCCCTTATAATAATGATGGTGAATTTTCAAAACAATTTGCACCGGAGGAAGGAAAAATGGACGAGTCGAAATTGGCTTCTTCACAAAGTGTAGTTGGTGGAACTATTATATTAAGACATTGGTGGGCTCCCCTAATAAAAGGCGTTATAAATGATCCCAAAGAAAACACCACTTGGTATGCATACACAAAGCTTTGGAGTGATGAAGAGCGAGTGCAGGATTTTTGGATAGGCTTTAATGACTTGTCCCGCTCACCTGCAACTGATTCTCCAAAGTCTGGAACATGGGATGACCGTAACAGTCAAGTATCGGTAAATGGAAATATTATTGCTCCTCCTGAATGGGAACGAGGGGGGCAAAAAGGAAATTCAGAGATACCTTTAATAGATGAAGGGTACGAATACAGAATGCCCACAAAAATAATACTCCATAAAGGATGGAATACTGTTTTAATTAAGGCACCGGTTGGTAGTTTTAAAGGGAAAGATTGGCAAAATCCGGTAAAGTGGATGTTTACATTTATTCAAATGCCATTGTAGAAAGTGGCAAAATAGTCGTATCGCAAATAATTATTTATGAAATAAAAAATCAGCCTCTGAAGAGTTGAGCGTCAACTTATTAGGGCGAATGCTTACATGCCACCTCTTTTCTCCCATAATTCTCTTATTTTGTACCCAGCTTCTTTGGGGTTAATTCTTATTTATTTACAAAAGTCTTTGACACTTTTATACTCGCGAATTTTCATAATTAATTCTACGGGTGTTCCCGACTAAAAATTCATTTGCGCAAAATGACCGGTGACAAAAGCAAAGAAAACCAAAAAATTCGATACAATCCAATATCAGTAAGGCTTTCGACAACTAACTGGAAGTAATTCAACATAACTAAAAGCATGTTTTTGCGGCTACGGATCAGAAGGTTATAGGTTTGAATCCTATCGAGGTCACAATGAAAGCTTCATAGAATGTATGAGGCTTTCATATTTATTATAATAAAGTGATTTGAAATTACTTAGAAAGTTTCTTAGAGATCTTAACTTTCACATCTGAGCCTTTGGCAAGAAATACAAAAACTGGTTTTGCATTTTCAATAGAAGGGACAAAGGCAGCATCGTAAACTTTTTTAACATCGCAGTTAAGTTCGCAATCCTTCACCGGATACACTTGCCAGCGTGGGTGGTCCAAAAAATACTCAATGATAATTTTGCTGTTTTGGGCATTATAATCATTATGATGTTCAAAAATATCGCAGCAACCACTTTATAATTGAACATTGCAACATATTCCCAGCGGCAGATAGTAATATTTTTGAAACCATACTAACTTATTTTTTGTGGTTGGATACCTGGCTTTGCATAGGAATAACGTTCAATTAATTCTGTTGTATAGTATGCGTCAAGTCCATTGCTGCAGACAGAGGCTGCTTTATCCAGGTGGAGAAAACCGTCCTCAGAAACGATATCATTTTCAATTTGTATAGAAATAATTTTTCCAATCACAAGAATGGTATCATTTAATTCAATGGGTATAATTTGTTGCAGCGATAACGCATATTTAATAATGCTTTCTTTTACAAAAGGCGCAGCAATATTTTCATGGAACTCAGGTGTTAACCCCACTTCCGAAAACTCACTTATTCCGGCTTCGTACTTTGCACTTGTTTGATGCGCCCGCTGCACAAAAGAAGGATGGATATGATTGATGGTGTAAACCTTGGTTGCATTAATATTCGCCAGCGTATGTGGCGCTGCTTTTACAGGCCGGTTGATATATCCAACCAAAGGCGGATTGGAACCGATATGCACAATACTGCTGAAAATACCCAGGTTGAGTTCTCCTTGTTCACTTACAGTTCCAATAAGATTAACCGATTTAAAGCCGGTAAGGCTGTTGATAAAATTAGCCCTGTAAAAACGTTCCCACGATTCTATGTCTGAAATATTAAAAGAAGCCATGTTGTTAATTTATTAGTGACTAAACATTGTAACCGATAAATTGTTTTAAGCATTCATGATAAGAAAGAAACCCTGGAACCGGGTAAGCCTGCCTGTGTACAGCGTTAGCAGCAAAACGGCCGATAATAGCAACATGCACATCATCACCTATGCTTCGCAGATAAGTATGCAGCCGAAGCGTTTTATCTGTGGCATTTATCATGGCACACAAACCTTACTAAATATTGAAGCATCTGGTGAATTTGTATTGCAACTGCTTGCAGCTACGCAATATCGACTGGTTCATTTGCTGGGCAAAAAATCTGGAAAAACCATTGATAAAATAAGCCGCCTGAGAAAAAGAAATGAGTTGATTGAGTGGAATAATTTTGACGTTTTAAAAAATTGTTTGGCTGTTATGCAACTAAAAGTAATCAGAAGTTTTGAAGGTGGAGACCATAAAGGTTTCTTATGTGATGTAGTGGCGTATAAAAATTTGAATGAAGGAAATGAGCTTACGCTGGATACTTTAAGAGAGAAAAAACTCATTCGTATTTAATGAAACAAATAAAAAAAGAAAATCTACCTGAAAAAATACGTGCGGTATGTGGCAGATCATTTAGTTGGCGAAGGAAATGGTCAACCGTTTGGGATGAGGTGAAATATTGCAGTGATAAGTGTAGGATTAATAAAAATAAATAAGCAACAGAAAATGACAATAGCAGATAATTTAAGTGTGAAAAATATTGACCGCATTATCGAAATGGCCTGGGAAGACAGGACTACTTTTGAGGCAATAGAAATACAGTTTGGATTAAAACAGCAGGACGTAATTAAACTGATGCGAGAGGAAATCAAAGCAAGCAGTTTTAAACTGTGGAGAGAAAGAACAAAGGGCCGCCGCACCAAACATGAAGCATTGAGAAGTGATGAAGTCGACAGGTTTAAATGCAGCCGTCAAAAAACAATCAGTCGAAATAAAATCACTAAGCGCTAATATGGGGTTGAATTTATTTTAAATGTAACCCGTCGTTGGTAAAATTTGGTATTAAAAACACTTTATTATTATTTTCCATTGCATCTGCAATGTCATGAATCAATTTTTCATTGTTATTCTCACCAAAATAATTCCGCGCCCTCTAGCCACTAGCGGCATGGGTGCCAGTAGATTGGTATCGCTTTGCTTTGCCTGTACAAAAATCTGCGAAGCGAGAAGCGGGAACATTGCGTAATTATTTTTTTAATTAACGATTATCTCATCTGCAAATATCCATGCAGGTTTACCAGCACCCGGGTGGCCTTTGGGACATACAGTATTTTTTGCAGTTACTCTCATGTACCTCGCTTTCTGTTCTGGAAATATTGCTGTAAAATCTTTGATAACCGGATCTTTTTCATCAGGGGAAATATTGTTGCTAACGGTTTGTATTGCGGTAAAAGTTATTCCATCGTTTGATGTTTCAAATGTTACTGATGATGGAAGAAAGATCCAATCCTTATAACGTTGCAGGCATCCCAGCGAAATCGTTTTGATGGAAGTTTCTTTACCAAGGTCTATCGTAGCAATCATATCTTTTTCTGAAAAGCCAAGCCAGTATTTGCCCACTTCATAAGTTCCCCTTACACCATCGGTTAAAGAGTTGGGGCCATCCGCCATATAATATTTACTCACGGGATTCGTGTAGGTTACGTTTTTCCCAATAGCTTTGTGCATCACAAAAGATTGTTCCGCAGGTTTTAATCCCATCACCTTATCACTTACAACGGTTACTGCTTTTATAATAGTCGACGAGGTAATGGAGACAGGGCTTGCATATTTAATACTTTGCGTTGTTGGCAAAGTGCCATCCGTGGTATAATAAATTTCACCGTTCAATATTTCTGTGGAAAGCTCGGCCGTAAGTTTTCCATTTTCGGAAGAGGGCTTTATAACAACCGTAAAATTGCCCGGGCAATAATTAATACTTCTTTGTTGAAATGCGGTGAACTGCAACTGCAGTCGCTCATTGAACTTTGCCAGTTTCTTATTTCCTTCGGGCTCCACACCACTTCGGCCAGCGCCAACATACGAGGTAATATCATGTATTTTACCTGTTCGGGAGTTGTGATATATTCTGTCCAAAGATTTGCCTGTGCACCTAGTACAAATTTTGCTTGCTGTTCATTTAATTCCTTTGGCACGGGTTCGTAATCATATACATTTTTAAGCGTGTTCATTCCACCGATTGCAGTGGGTTCGCCTTCGGGGCCAGCCTGGTATTGGTCAAAGTACAGTGGCTTTCCAGGCGTCATCACTACATCATGTCCCATCTGCGCAGCTTGTATGCCGCCTGCTTCCCCACGCCAGCTCATGATTGCTGCCTCAGGCGCAAGACCGCCTTCCAGGATCTCATCCCACCCAATCATTTTTCTATGCTTGCTCACAATAAATTTCTCTATTCGCTTCATAAAATAACTCTGGAGCTCGTCTTCATTTTTCAACCCCTCTGCTTTCATTCTTGCCTGGCAACGTGGGCATTTTTCCCATGAAGTCTTATCCACTTCATCGCCACCGACATGAATATATTTTGATGGAAATAAATTGATGACTTCCGTTAGAACGTTTTCCAAAAACAAAAACACACTGTCATTGCCTGCGCAATAATTGGAAGAGATGTTGGTATAGTTGCCGCCTGTTAAAGGCAGCTGGAATTGCTGCACACAACTTAACGCCGGGTAAGCCGCAATAGCCGAAGCCACGTGCCCGGGCATTTCTATCTCTGGAAAAATGGTCACATTTCTTTCAGAAGCATATCGAACAATATCTTTTATTTGCTCCTGCGTATAATAGCCGCCGTAAGTGGCAGCTTCACCTGGCGTTGCTTGTGGCCTGCTGCTCCAGTCCTTATCGTTTTCATCAACCCGCCATGCGCCTACCTTTGTAAGTAAGGGATATTTTTTTATTTCAACACGCCAGCCCTGGTCATCTACCAAATGCCAATGAAACATATTCATTTTATAAGTAGCCATCAGGTTTATGTATTCTTTAATCAATTCCGGGCTGAAGAAATGGCGGCTCACATCTAAGTGCATCCCGCGCCATTTAAACCGCGGATAATCCATTACCTGCATACATGGTACTTTCAACGGCGCATTGGTGCGAATGGCAGGCAAAGTTTGAAACAATGTTTGCATTCCATAGATAATACCCGCTTTGGTATTAGCGCTGATAACAATTGATGAAGGCGTTACATTTAATTGATAGCCTTCGTTGCCTACATCTTTCAATTTTTCAATTTTCAACTCAATGAATTTGTTATTTAATGTATGTAACGGTAACGAATAGCCGCTAATACTTTTTATATAAGAAGAAAAGAAATTGGCTGCAGCCAATAATTCCTTTTGAGCGTTTGAAAATTTTATAGCCGTGTGTCCATCAATGATAAAATTGCCTTCTGTCACTTTTAAAGAAACAGGTTCGGGAATAATATTTACCGTTTGCTGCGCAAAAAGCAGAACCGGGGATATGATGGCAAACAGTAGAATGAGTTTTTTCAACATGATTTGCGTGATTTTATCTAATCAAAGTTCATGAAATTAAATTAAAACTTACATGATTAATTACCACTTTACTACTGTGAAAACTATTTCCTTATAACTATCCTTTTCATATAATACTCCGATTTCATTTTCTCCCACTTTCACCAGGTCGGAATAACAAGTGTAGTCGCCCTTTTTATTTGGGCTTTTATCAACTAAAAAAGATTGCTTCCAGTTTTTCCCATCATCATAACTAATGCGTAAAGTAAGGCTGTCTCTACGTTTTGTATCCGCCGCATTACAAAATGCAATGATGTTCTTTCCTTTCTCCTGCCCAACCGTTAATAAACTTCCTTCGTTAACCGGATCAATTAGGGTTTTATCAAAATAAGTCGTATCCCACTTTGCACCGCCATCGCTGCTGATAGAAACGATCCTCGCACGCACGTCTCCCCGCTCATTGCGACTGTTCATCATTAATTTATCATGGCTTAATTCTGTAGCAGTTGATTCATTGCTGCCCGGCATATTTATGGTGTTGCTCAAATGAAATGTCTTCCCGTGATCATCTGTATAATACCCATGCGCTTCATAGTCCATAGAATGCGGTTGTGGGTTACCGCTGGAATGATTGGCAGCAACGAAAATGCGCCCCTTATATTTTCCATTTTGAAACTGCATAGCATGGCCCGGCGTATTGGCATAGCTTCTCCAGTCTTCCGGAAAATTATAAAGAGGATTCATCTGCGGTTGTTTTGGCCTGTGCACCTGCGTAGTAATGTTTACAGCGTCAGACCATGTAGCACCGTTATCTGTTGATGTTTTATACAATACTTCCCGCAATCCATTTCCCTTCCTTACTTCACCTTCGGAGTTGTTACCGGTATTATAAAATAAAAAAATTCTCCCACGCGGATATGCGGGATCGTTAGTATCGACAACAGGCGCACAATTCCCCGCCTGGAGCGAATCTGCATCTACAACAACCTGCAGGCGGCTCCATGTTTTACCTTTGTCCTTACTTTTCCTCATTACAATATCAATGTTTCCGAAATCACCGCCGCCTTCCACGCGGCCTTCTGCAAAAGCAACCAGGCTTCCGTCTGGCGTGCTGACGATAGCAGGAATTCGATAGCTTTTATAACCATACGTTCCCGAAACAAATACGGGTATCCTATTTTGACAGAATGAGGTATTGAAGGACGCAAAAATAAATATGGTTATGGCTAATTTTTTCACTTGATATCTATTTTCAATTGCTGTACCCGCGAACCGGCAGCATTCTTTCTAAAGCACTAAATAAAATTTTTTACATTCATCGATGATTTTTTCGGGAGTTGTTATTTGAATAACAACTTTGGCCTGCTTGTGTGAAAGCAACATTTTATCGGCTTGAATAAAATATTACTGCAATTTTAGAGATGCCTTTCCCAAAAAGATTTCTTCCTGGTAGCTGCCTATTCCATAAGGCGAAGGCAGCATTGGCCGATAATGGATTTCATCATTTGAAATAATTTTAACCTCCACACCTTTTTGTTTTTGCTCGCCAGTTAGCCAAACGGTTGCTGTGCCGCTCCAGCTAATAACTTTATCTGTGGCGTTCAACTGCCAGTTGTAAATATGTTTGCCCGCATCTTTAACAACGTATGAACACGAAGCCCAGTTTCCCGCCAGCTGCTGAACGGAAGGCTTTACTTTTTGTCCGTCGACTTCCAAAATCATTTCAGGAAAAGGCTTGCCTTCAAAAGAACTGTCTGGTTTCAGAAACACAATGTACCTGGCCGTAGTTGCGGATGGATTTAAGTTAATCGTCGTATTAATTCCATTTGTCGTGAAATGATTTTGATAATTTGTAAGCATATGCCCGGTAGTTATCACTGGTAACTTTACATCGGTGGCGCTTACAGTTTGCCCGTCCACAATTACAGAGGATACTTTTTCAGGGTTCAAAAATTTCACCTGTTTGCCTGACTCTAAAATATGCATCCCATATTTATGAACCGCTGTATTTGTCCTTTCATAAGTAACGCCCGCCAATAAGGGACGACTGGCATCTTGTAATGGATACACCTCGTATACTGCTGCTTCATAGCCCTGAACAGGAAGCGTGATAGTAACACCAGCCGAATACAAATCCGGAGATATCCAGTGCGTAGGATATATTCTTTCTAATACCAGGTTATTGGCCCCTGGATCCATTCCCAACGCAGGATCTAACCTCACTGTAATTTGCTGTGCGTCCATCTGCGGATTTCGAATTGCTATAATGCCGCTATCTTGTTTATAATGTACAAAACCATAAGCCTCTCCTTTAGTGGGATCGCCTCCAACCATATAGGTCTTGTTTAAAATATTAAACCGGTCTTTTGCCCAGGCCAATGATTTGCTCAATGCATTCCATTCTCCCGGGTTGAGAATATCAGGCGATATATAAAGCTCATACATTGTAACACCCCTGCCAAAATAAAAAGCAGCGTCATCGGTGAACTTGTTTAGCGGATCATCATCGCCACCTACGTTTTCCAAACTCCCTTTGATAATGCCATGCGTCATTAAATTGCTAACCGGGAACCAGGTATCCTGGTTATGAAAATCATCATACAAAACAAAATCTTTGTAAGTAACTGCGCCGTCTCTTTCATTTACCGATGGGACATCTGCGAAGCCATAATCTGCTCCCTGCATCCATATCTGGTTAGCATATTGCAACCACCATGGACTCATCCAGGTTCCCGAAGTAATATTTAAAAATTCATTTGGATTGATGTTTCTTACTGATTTGCATTTGGCAATAACGCTTTCGAGTGCAGCCCGTCTTGATAAATATCCTACCGCATGACCACTATTGCTTTCACTTGATGAAAACTGTATGCCGTCCCATTTAAAATATCCTACGCCGTCTCTTGCGAAATCCGTTGTTCTTTTTTCAAATAAGGCACTGTATTTAGGTCCGGCAATATCCATCATAGCATCATTATCAGTATGACCTACGGTTTCATATCCGTGCGCTTTCATCCAGTTAATTCTTGTCATCCGATATGAATAACCACCAGTAGGGCCCAACCATAATCCAAGCGTGGTCCCAAGTGGCTTTAAAGCCTCCACAACCGGCTTTAGTCCATGCGGAAAAGTGGATGTGCGCATTTGCCAATCGCTTTCATATTTATCCCATCCATCATCGAGCACAAAGGCATCCAGGTGAATACCATAAGGTTTAATCATATTCTTTTCAAACAGATCAATAATATGAAGAATATTCTTTTCATTCATTACATGATCCGGCTTCACACCGGGATACATTGGGGAACGCAAATCGTACCAGCTATTGTACAATGCATAAGGCCTGTTGGGCGCTACGCGGATATCCGGCAGGTAGTTAAAGAACCAATCTTTCACGAAATGATCGGGGGCTAACCCTTGCACCAGCCAATCACTTTCTATCCATTCGTCCCGAACTACCTGGCCAATAAGCTCCCGACAGGAAAGGCTTAGACGATCACTCGCATCGTTTTCAAGAAAGTTGGTAGCGGCCGGAAATTCAATACCAAAAAATACGCCTCCATTGGGAAAATTGGCAGCGCAAGGTTGGCCAAACTCTCCGCGCTTTACAATTCGCGTGGTTTGTTCCTGGTTGGATTTATTACTTTGTACCGACTGGTAGGCATTGCTATTTACCTCCCGCACCTGGTAGCCTCCTCCTGCATCAACAGATGCTCCTAATCGTCCCTTGCGGCAGACAATGGCCTCAAGCCAGTTTTTCTTAAGGGTCGTGTCTTCTAACGATATTTTTCGGCGGCTATAAAATTTATCCGGCAATAATTGATAAGTTATTTTTAATTGAATTGTATTGGCTTGATCAAAGGGCGTAAAATATAATTCCAGTTCCTTACCTCCATCTTTAATATTCTTAAAATCATAATGGCTATATTGATAATCTTTTTTGCTAAACGCAACCTGCAAATCGCCATTAAAAATTTTGCCGGGAGCACTCCAATCTGTCCACATCATCTCGAGAGAATAATCAGCATCGGTGTATACAGAATGATCGGCATTATGGTAAAGAGCAAGCCATTCCTTATTACCCGTTAGTTCATCGCCTTGCAAAATGTCATTGCTCACAATCACCTGGTTTGTGACTTTGTTGTTGGACAAGGTAAATACCTGCCTGGCATTTTTTCGTGCATAATTTGTTTGAACTTCCTGGCAAATTACTTTTGTTGAAATGCCGGACAAGACCAACAATGCCATCAAATATTTTATTCTTCTCATCTGTTATAATTTTTTACCGTTGATTTCTATGACAAATCCAAAAATATTCATTCCTACCTTCATAAAATAAGTTTTATCATGTTCCACATTGCCGATAATTTTTTACCGTTGTTGGTCTTGCGAGGTAACTATACACGTGTTAATCCCAATATATTCATTCCCTTCTTCATAAAATGAATTTGATCTCGTTCCACATTGCCTATAATGAGTTGTTATATTTATAGGTCAATTTTTGAATAAGCACAAATGTTCTATTCAGCATTGCTGCATTAAAAAATTGCGTGTGATATTGAAAATTATAAGAATAAAGTAACAAGAGGTTGTCCTGTAGTATGTGCTTTCCTGGCTCATTCATTATTTTGTTCTTGTAATTATTTTATTGCCAAAAAAACTCATTTACATTGGCCGCTATTTTATTTATATTCCCTCCGTAGTTGGTCTTGTGACCAACGACTTTCATTCCTTATAATCCTTTCTGGCATTCACTTTTAGAACTTTTTTATTATAAGAACACATAGGATATATTTTACTTTCAAAGTTTTCTACGAGTGAATTATAACAAGAAGCTAAAACCATTTAAAAAGTATCTCATTCATTATTTTGTTCTTATAATTCTTTTATTGCAAAAAAAACTCGTTTACATTGACTCTATGTTTATGTGCACCCGCAATGGCACTTTCTCTTGAAGTCACGACTTAGTTGTATTTGCGATTGGCTTATTGTCTGTAATGGTTTTTATATTCATACTTCCATCAATCTAATAGCATGGATTTCTCTTTAGACGTTCGGCCATGTTTTGAAATTAATCCGACTTAGGATAGTATAACCTCAAATCGAATGCTGAATAAATAAAAGTGAAGAGCAAGAAATGGGAAGGAACCGTTTTATGCTTAATTTACCTTTAAATTCGAATTGCATGAAAAAACTTTTCGTTTTATGCTTCCTTTTGAAAACACAAACTCTACTAAACGGCCAATTAACTGCGTCCGATAATTTATGGCGCGCGCACATGGTTTCTAAAAATGATACCAATAAAGTCGGGCGGTTAAACGCACTTGGCGGAGCAAACGAATTTACCTATGCGAACATGAGGGGAACGCCGGCTGGCCGGCGAGGCAGAAACAACATTTATTATTCAATTAATCATTTAGTATTACATGATGATAAGGAGCATACTTTTTTTTATTTTTTTGACTGGGGTACAAATTAGCGGATGGTCGCAACCACTGCAATATAATGTATCAACTGAAACTAAAACGATTGATATCCTGAGGCGCGGGCTTGCTGCTGCGAAAGATGACTCAAGCCGGATAAGTATGATGGAGTATATTGGCTTTAATTATGAATTTTTAAATCTTGATTCATCTTTAAAATATACGCAAGCGGGGCTTACTTTAGCAAGAGAACACGGCTATTCCGGTGCTGAAGTACGGCTGATGATTGGTTTGGCCAGCATCTTACGTGCGCAAGGGAAGCTGGCAGAGTCCCTTGACCTTCTCTTTAAGACGCTAAAAATTGCTGAAACAAATAATTTAACAGCTGAAGTTGCCAGGGCCTACAGGCGACTGGCGGATGTATATCTTGATTTGGAAAATTTTCCAAAAGCAATTGAATACTTATTGCAGGCGTTGAAAATAGATGATGGAAACCAAAATAAAAAAAGTGCCGCAATTGATGACATAACCCTGGGTCACGCTTATGCGAAAATGAATAAGCTGGATTCTTCTTCCTTTTACGCAAATATAGCATTTCAACAAAAAGATATTTTTGGTGCACAGTATGTGTACCAGGTATTGGGTAATATTCAAGCGAAAGAAAGTAATTATGAAGAAGCTGCTTACCTTTTTCGAAAGGGTCTTATGCTGTCTCAAAAAAACGACGATTTCCTGACAGCTTCAGATATATGCGTGGATATCTCAGCCCTTTTTATAAGACTTAATAAAAGAGATTCAGCAATTTTTTATGCTTTAAAAGGATTTGAATATGGTCAGAAAGTTTCATATAAAAAAGGGATTATGCTGTCCGGAAATTTACTTGCCGAATTATATGACTCTTCACAACCTATAACAGCCCTAAAATATTTTAAAATTGCAGCCGCAGCAAAAGACAGTTTATTTGGAGTGGATAATATTCAAACAATACAAAACCTTGTATCGCGGGAAGATGCAAAACAAAAAGAGTTGGAAGATGCACAGGTATCTTACCACAACCGTTTAAAAATGTATGGACTTTTAACAGGTTTAGCGGCTCTCCTTGTTATAGCATTTATTTTATACAGGAACAATAAGCACAAGCAAATAGCGAATATTGTTCTTCAACAACAAAAACAAAAAGTAGAAACAACACTTTCAGAATTAAAAGCCACCCAAGCCCAACTCATCCAATCAGAAAAAATGGCGAGCCTTGGTGAACTCACCGCAGGCATTGCACATGAAATACAAAACCCGCTAAACTTCGTGAATAATTTTAGTGAGGTTAACAAAGAGCTTATTGAAGAATTAAAAAATGAAAAGTCAAAATTAAAAAGTGGAGAGATCGATGAATTGTTGGATGACATAGCGGCAAATGAAGAAAAAATAAACCATCATGGCAAGCGCGCCGATTCGATTGTGAAAGGAATGCTGCAACACTCACGGTCAAGCACAGGTGTAAAAGAACCAACAGATATTAATTCCTTATGTGATGAATATTTACGATTAAGTTATCATGGCCTTCGCGCGAAAGACAAATCTTTTAATTCGGATTTTAAAACTGATTTTGATAAGACGATTGGGAAAATAAATATTGTACCACAGGATATTGGAAGAGTGTTACTCAACCTCATCAATAACGCTTTTTACGCAGTGAATGAAAGACAACAAATAACAAAAGAAGTTTATCAGCCCACCGTTTTCTTAAGTTCAAAAAGGACGGGTGATAAAGTAATACTAACGGTTAAGGATAACGGCAACGGTATTCCGCAAAACATCGTTGATAAGATCTTTCAACCGTTTTTCACAACAAAGCCAACAGGGCAGGGGACGGGATTGGGATTGAGTTTGAGTTATGATATTATTAAAGCACATGGGGGTGAAATAAAAGTGGAGAGTAAAGAAGGTGAAGGAACGACATTTACCATTCAATTACCTGTTGTTTGACTCGCGGTTTCTACAGATTACAAGATTGCACAAACTAATATGCTATATCATTAAAATACACCGGGATACCCAAAAAATGATGCAGTCAATGAAGTCCATGAATCCATTTTAATCCCTTCCTACCGGATCATGCAATTGGTATTTACAGCTCATAAGTAAATTGACAAATCTCTCCCGAATGCAGTGATTTGGTTACTATAGGTTTAGTGGTTATTAGAGGCACAAGTAGGCCACGCGAAAAGGCCGGCCGCAAACTTGGTCGGGCTTACGTAAAAAAATTTGTAATAGTTATAAAAATAGTTAGTTTTACAATCGATTTGGCCTAAACCCCTGCTTGATAAATTACCCACACTGTTTTTATCGTCTTACCTGAAACGCATTATTTAATGGGATTTTTTTGTTTAATGAATTGCATTATTCAATAAAAGCTCGTTGAAATAACTGTTTACGATCCATTTTTCAGATTTAATCAAAAATTATTATTATGAAAAGGTGTTTACAATCCATCAGTTTTTGCGTGGTAAGCTTATTATTATGTAATAATGGTTTATTTGCCCAATCCCAATCCCAATCCCAATTAAGTATTAAGAATTTTGCCATATTTGGCGGAGACAGCACGGCAAGTTTTGTCGATTCGCTTACGTCGGGCGTGCAGTCTGCGTCTATAGTGACCATTACAGGTGGCGGCCTTGTCGGTACACAAACGTTTCTGCAGTTAAAAGATACAGTGAAAATAGATGCGAACGTTTACGGCAATATCGTTACGATAGGCAGCAACTTTATACTTAATGGCGGAAGCCTGTCAGTTTTCAACCGGCAGAATTTCAATTACAACGTACTAAGGGAAGGTAACTTTTCACAATATTCATCGCCGGGAAATATAAACGTTAACGGTCCTGCAAACATTGGCGTTGTAGGTGGTACGGTCAATGGCGCGGTCACCATATCGTCTCCGTATTCTTATATCGGCCCGGCTCCTGCCAACGGGATCGATAGCGTATCTCCTGTTTTTCCAACAATGCCAGTTATGCCACCCACAACAGCTTTCCCGGCAGCCGGTGCAACGAACCTAACTTCCACGCAGTCGATAGTTCCGGGTAGCTATGGAAACATGAATTTAAGCGCTCAACAAACTATCGCATTTTCCGGCCCTGGTATTTATGTTTTTAACTCAATAACCAATTTAGCCAACGATACTTTTAAATTTGATTTTCAAAATAATACTACCGGGAGCATCAGGATATATGTTGTTGGCAATGTTGATTTAAATAGCATCAATACTGTCTTAGTTAACGGAGGCAGCCCATCACGTGTATATATGGAAAATCATGGAACGTCTTTTATTATTAATACCGCCGGTAATTTCGATTCAAGATTCACCGGTATTATATATGCGCCACTTGGTTCTGTTACAATTGGCAATCCCAATGTTTATTCAATACATGTAACTACTTTTACCGGGAGTGTATGGAGCCGTAAAAAAGTTACAATAGGTTACAATACCACCTTTAATTTCGCTCCTTTATCAGAATCGGCAAATCCGTCTCCAAATTCTGTAATTCTGCCGTACTATATTCCACCCGCCGATGGAAAAGTAAATACCATAATCGGTAGTGAACTCACTTCTTTGTATGAACATCCGGGAGCAATAACCCAGGATAGTATCATCTACCGTATATCCGGCAATGGTGTATACATTGAGGCGATTACAATACAGGGTCAGTATGCTGCTGCTTTGGGTTTTTTGCAGTCCAACGGATTAACGAATATTATTAATAATGGGGAAGGGACGGTAATCATCTCGGGAAAGTTTCCCATTGCAAATTTATTGTTGCTAAATGCCCACAGCGGGTTATTTAATTATGTGCGACCGCTTTATTATCCTATAAATAACAGCGGGGTCGTTACAACAAGCGGCGATACAGTGATGAGTTCGAATATTGTGCGGAAAGGTTATAACCTTGACGGTACCGGTGTTAAGGTAGGGGTAATTTCAGACAGCTATAACACCATACCCGGCAATTATGCAGGCATTGATGTAAGCAACGGTGACCTGCCGGGCGCAGGTAATCCTGATGGCAATACCACACCTGTCCAAATATTACAGGAGTATCCTTTTGGCCCGGGTGTAGACGAAGGCAGGGCTATGTTGCAGATTGTGCACGACATGGCGCCTAATGCTCCACTTGCTTTTACAACCGGCTTCGTAAGTGCAGGTAATTTTGCCCAGGGAATTGAGCAATTGCTCTCGGCAGGATGCAATGTAATAGTGGATGACGTTACTTACATGACCGAGCCGTTTTTCCAGGATGGAATCGTAGCAAAAGCAGTTGACGATGTGGTAGCCAATGGAGCTAGCTATTTTTCTGCGGCCGGAAATTTTGGTAACAAATCTTATGAGAGTACATTCAGTGATATGGCTCCTCCTCCCGGCCTGGCAGGCATAACGGGTACCGTACACGATTTTGGCGGTGGCAATCCCTTTCAAAAACTTAATTTAACACCCGGCAATTACACAATTGTTTTACAATGGGTTGATAATATTTATTCTGTTGGTGCTGCTAACGGTGGAACCCAAACAGACCTTGATATATATTTAACCGATAACCTTGGCGCAAACCTCTTTGGGTTTAACAGGAATAACATCGGCACGGATCCTATTGAAGTTTTGCCGTTTACGGTGACGGCAAATACTACAGCCAGTATAGTTATTGCGAAAGCCTCGGGCCTTGATGTTCATTTCAAGTACATAGTTTTCCGTGGAAACCTTACGTTTGCTAATTATGCAGGTTCTTCTACTCTTGTAGGACAGGCCAATTCTAATGGAGCAATAGCAGTAGGAGCGGTACTTTACAGCAATACACCTTTTTATCATGTCCCTATCCCGACGATAGCATCTTTTTCATCCGTTGGCGGCACACCCGTAAATGGCATTGTAAGAAATAAACCAGAACTAACGGGCCCCGATGGTGTGAATACCACAGTAAATTTTGGAAGTTATAATATAGATCATGACGCTTTTCCTAATTTCTATGGCACTTCTGCCTCGGCTCCCCATGCGGCAGCCAGTGCTGCACTTATCATACAGGGGCAGCAAAAGTTTTTAGGAAAAACAATTTCTCCGGCTAACATTAAAACACTATTTGAAAATACTGCTTTGAATATGAATCCTCTTGGTTTACCGCCATATAACCCTGTATCCGGCTATGGATTTATACAACCTTTAGCTGCTATGGAAACGTTTGCAAGCCCTGTTCCTGAAATTGATTCAATGGTAACTGTTAACCCGGTGGTAATGCCCGTGACTGCTGTATTTACAGTTACCATTAAAGGAAAAGCAATAACACCGCTAACCCAGGTGTATTTCGCAAATTCCCCTTTGACAACAACATTTGTGGACAATCAAACCGTTGTTGCACTAATACCTGTTTTCAATGGCAATCCTTCTGTGAAATTGTTTAATCCTTCGATAATTCCTGCTATTGATAAAACCAGCTTTACCGATGGTGGTTTTTCCGACAGTTTGTTTTTCTTTTCGTCGAAGAAGCATATAGTAATTACAGCGGATAATAAAGAAAAAAAATACGGAGAAGTGATTCCTCCGTTTACCGCCTCAATCACTGTAGATGGGGTTCCGATTCAGAATACAACTTTAAAAGCCTCAGATCTTAAATTAGATCAACTGGTTTTTACAACTTCGGCTACTACCTCTAGTAACGTGTCTAATTATTATATACGAATTACTAATCCGTTAAACCCTGTGATTCCGGCTGATTTAATTCTGCTAAGCGAATATACTTATGAATTTGTTGATGGCATACTAACGGTTGATAAGTTACCTCTTATGATTACACCAAGAGATACTATCCTTACTTACGGACAAAGGATTCACGGTATTCAATATAATTATGTTGTTGGGCCTTCTGCTAATTTACAGAATCCCGACAGCCTTATGGGTTCAATCAATTTAACCTACACTTCCTCCGTCATTGATTCTATATTAGCATTGGTAAATGGTTCGGGAGCCACAAGCCGTGCGTTGGTAAACAGTGATCTTGCCAATTTAAGTATCATGATAAGCAGCGGTTCCGGGGCCACTTCAAGAGCGCTGGTTAATAACGGTGATGGCACAACCGAAACAAGTTATTTTGTTGACGTAGATGTTAGCTCCATCTTTAATTACCTTGCCAATCCCGCGTCCTCACCATTGGTAAATGGTTCAGGCGCTACCAGCCGTGCTTTAGTAAATACCGGTCCTCTAATTAACGGAACAGCAAGTGTTTTGGGAAATGGGTCAGGTGCTACGAGCCGGGCCTTAGTGAATGGTAATTCCACTTTGCTTAACAGTACTACTGCTGGTGGTTCCAGCAACACCAATGTGGCCGTAATTGTAAGCAGCAACGATGTACCCAATGCCACCGGCAACCTAATCACGGAAACTTCAGTTAATATGGTTACCAACGGCATCGGTGAGGGACTTCATACCATTGTGCCGGCGGCGTTTATTTCCGGCAATTTCGATATCAGTTACGGGCTGGGAACATTAACCATCACATCAGCTCCGCTTACCATAACTGCGAATAACCAATATACCAATAATGGCGTACTACCACCGTTTACATCTACCATGACCGGTTACCAGTTCCAGGATGCGTCCATACCGGCAACAGGCGCCGTTTATAAAGTAACGCCTACTTACAACGGTAACGCGGGTGTGTACACTATCACTCCTTCTGCATTGAGTTTTGCAGGCGATTCTGATTACCTGAAAAAGTATATCAGCGGTACGCTGTATGTAAACCCTTATAATTGGTCTACTCGGCCAATTACACTTGAATTAAAATGTGTTGCAAAATTAAAGAACAGTTCTACCGGCTTTGCATACGTTGCTCATTTCACTGCGCAAAACAGTAACGCAACCACCGTTTATGTTCCGTTAGGCAATAACAATTATATAACGGCAACAGGCAAGTATTCAGGAGTTCCGCCTACCGTATTTCCAAAAGGTACCACTAAGTTTAATGTCTATTTTACCGGCAGTAAAATCACCTGGACATTGAAAACGCTGCTGGGTAAATCAAGCTGCGCACAGACCGTATCGGCCACTTCTAATTCGGACAGATGCTCGGAGGATAATGATGACTTCTCCTATAGTGCGAATCAGGCTATTTCGGAAACTGTTGCCCCTATTATTACTCAGCTATATCCAAACCCGGCTAACAATGAATTACTCGTTACATCAAATGTTGGTTTTGCGAGTGAAAAAGATATTATTCTATTTGATGTGTACGGCAGGGTTTTGTTTGTAAGTACCAAATTGAGATCGGCTCAGATGATTCATTTGGATATTTCGACGCTGGCCAAGGGAACATATTTTATAAGGATAAAACAAAAAGACAGCATAAGAACTTTATCATTTATTAAATTATAATATTTTAATTGCAGGATTTGCTAAATTGAGTGTTTGAAACGATAGAAGAAAGCCACAACCCGGCTGGTGCGATCGTTTGTGATCTTACGGTCGTGCTGGCCTCTCTTCTTAAGCGATGCAAAATTGTTTATCGCATCCTTTGATAATACCTGCATTATTAAGAATTTTTGCAAAAAAGTAACATATGCCCTGGAAGAAATTAGTCTTCTCATGCTGCTTAACAGGTTATTTCCTTTTCGCAACGGCGCAAAATGGTTTGTCGAACCGTTTTAATAAGGCTGACACTAATGCTGTCAACGCTCTGCTTTTGCAAAGCAAAGATAATTTCGGTACCGACCTTCAAAAGGCAATAGACTATGCTACGCAGGCCGGGCAACTTTCCAGGAAGATCAATTTTAAAAAAGGTGAGGCATTGGCATTAAAAAATATCGGTATAGCCAATTATTACCAGGGCAATAATCTGGAGGCCCTTAGCAATTATCAAAAAGCATTGACAATATTTCAATCATCAGGTGATGATATTGGTATATCCAATATTGAAAGTAACATGGGCGCTATCTATATGAACCAGGGCAACGACACGAAGGCCCTGGAATATTTTCTAAAGTCGTTGCAGGTAGCTGAATTGACCGGCGATAAACTTAGAATTATTACCCCGACAATCAACATTGGCGCCATATATTCACGAAACGATTCTACCCTGGATCGTGCGCTAACTTATTATATGAAGGCATTGCCAACTGCTATGGAATTAAATGACAGCGATGCCATCGGAACTATTTCTTTAAACGTCGGCGAAATTTATTCTAATCTGAATAGGGATTCTCTTGCTTTTTATTACCTGAAAAAATCCCTCAACTTCTTTGGCAATTCTGAAAACACGCCTGCTTCCTATAATGCAATTGGCAAAGTTTACATGAATCAAAAAAAATATAATCTTTCACTAGATGCTCACAGTCATGCATACACGATAGCAAAAAAATTGAACAGTAAGCTGGACATCGTGTATTCGCTTAAAGGCATTGGGAAAACTTATATGGCCCTTGAAGATTATACTGCGGCATTAGATTATTTAACTAAGGCTGAAATAATTGCTGCAGAAATTCATGTACCCCTGGAACTGATGAGAATTGATAGCTCCATTGCGGCATCGTATGAACAGGTAAAGGATTTCAAAAATGCCCACCTATACGAAGTAAAATATGCAGCATATAAGGATACTCTCTACAACAATGAAAAAGATAAAAAAATTGCACAACTGCAATTCGATTTCGATCTTCAGAAAAAAGAAGGGCAGATAAGCCTGCTCACAAAAGATAATCAGCTCAGCGAACTTGAATTGAAAAAGGAAAGGTTTGCCAGAAACTCGCTTATTATCGGATTGATAGCCGCCTTCCTGTTGGCTGTTTTTATTTATAGAAATTACAGAAACAAGGTCAAAACCAATCGCCTACTTGATCACCAAAAGTTGGAAATTGAAAACCTGTTACTAAATATTCTGCCTGCTGAAGTGGCCAAAGAGTTAGAAACAACCGGTGAGGCTACTCCCCGCAACTTTGAATCAGTATCAGTGTTGTTTACTGATTTTAAAGGATTTACAGCCATTGCAGAAAGAATGACACCGGATGAAGTAGTGAAGGAATTGAATACCTGCTTCAGGGCTTTTGATATGATAACGGTAAAGTATGAACTTGAGAAGATAAAAACCATCGGCGACTCCTATATGTGTGCCGGAGGTATCCCGGTTCCCTGTGAAAATCATGTGATTCATATTGTACAAGCAAGCCTTGAAATGCTCGCTTTTATTGAAGAATACAACAAGAACAGGATTGAAAAGGGTCTTGACGTATGGGACATACGGATAGGCATACACGTAGGACCTTTAGTGGCGGGAGTAGTAGGTATGAAAAAGTATGCATACGACATATGGGGAAGTACTGTTAATATCGCCAGCCGGATGGAGAGTAATGGCTTCCCGGGCCGGGTAAATGTTTCCCAGGCTGTGTACGAGATTATAAAAAATGATTATGCTTGTGAATGCCGGGGGAAGATACACGCTAAAAATGTAGGGGAAATTGATATGTATTATGTTACCAAAGAAATTACTCCGAAAACTTTAACGCCGTGCGACGCGGATAAACTGCAACAGTCATTAAACTGAAATCTGTGGTGTAATTTCCTTTTGAACTTCAGAGTCGTGGGCAATATAGTTGAAGGATTATCATGTTTATTTGTTGATTCTAAAATCCAGCATTAAAAATATACACTTCGCCGTCCTTAGTTTACAACGTTGCAAATTAAGGACAGCCACTCTTTAATTATTTTATCTTTATGCGAAGAGCGAAATATGTATTCTTATTATTTAAAAGTTACTAAGCATAGCGGGGCGTTTTTTTTGTTTGGTAAGATTACTGGGCGCTGAACAAGGTCTTGGTCTCAGGGATTTCTTTACTCTTGATTTTACCATAGTTGACCTTTTTTGACGTCAACATATTTCAGGCTAATACATACCAGTTTTGCGGTCAAATATTGCCAGGCGTTAATTGATAAAGATTGGAAGGGTATCTTGAATTTTTAAGAATTTTTAAAATTGAGTATGATGAATAATATATTTTCCGGGAGCTTATTTAGATATCTGCCGAGCCCGCCTACCAGACAGGCAGGCCTACGGCTCTCGGTTAAGTACCTGCTTTTTGCAACGGATTAAAATCTGTTGTTGCATAATATTTCGAGCCTACGGCTCTCTTAAATTAAATTATAGTAAAATGATAATTGATAAAACTTTTCAACCTTTTTTTACCACTAAACCCACAGGGCAAGGAACAGGATTGGGTTTAAGTTTGAGTTACGATATTATTAAAGCACATGGCGGAGAAATAACAGTGGAAACGAAGGAAGGAGAAGGGACAAATTTTATTATACTATTGCCAATTGTGTAAATATTTTTGATTTGATGATTTTAAAATCTGAACCTTAAAAAGCAAGTAGATCATGAATCTTCGTTTAGGAGAACACACCTTAGTGAATTAAATGTGGAAAGCGTGATAGCGGGAAAGCTGCTGTTCTCATTTTTATATTCTAAATTCGAACGCGATCAAATTTGGCAAAATGAAAATATTAGTTGTAGATGACGAAGCCGATGTGCAGGTGTTATTTGAGCAACGTTTCCGGAAAGAAATCCGAAATGGTGAGCTCAACCTAATGTTTGCAACGAATGGACTTGATGCAATAGATGTTCTTTTAAAAAACGGCGAGGATATCCAGCTCGTTCTTTCGGATATAAATATGCCGGGAATGAGCGGCTTAGATTTATTAAAAAGAATTAAAGGCCGGGATGCCGCTCCTGGTCCTGATGTAATAATGATAACGGCCTATGGCGACGAAGAAAACCGTCGGGAATGTAAAAATTTAGGAGCAGAAAATTTACTCTCAAAACCGCTTGACTTTAGTGAGCTGAAAGAACTTATTGCCGAAAAGAGCGCATCGTCTTTTTTAATTTGAATAATTTGGTTATTCTTCTTCTTGAATCCCCCAAGTAGTTACTGCAAATACAAAAGCAGAAAAGCAAACCTAAACTGTTTCAAAAAATAATTCATTCGTAATTTTATTGCAGTAACTATTTCTTTGCTTAAAAAACTCGCTTACATGGGGCGCCGGTTCTTTTAAGCATGGCTGGGATAATTGGCTTTGTTAACAAGCCTGCTGACATCCCATTCTGTTACCTGGATCATGAAGCCTTCATTACCAGGTTAATTAAAAGCCACTGAAATTATTTTTTAAATAATGGCTACTTTTTATAGAAGGAAATTACATTCCACCCGGATATAAAAAGAAAAACTGCCCTAAAATATATTTAAGACAGCTTTCAGTGTGGGTGTTTTCAATCGGGTCGCCGGTGTGTTTTAGTTACAGAAGTAAGCTTGACGTATTCACGGATATTGAATCGTGTGGGTTTTCCATGGAAACTCTTTTGGCCGCGTGGTATTCAAGCGTGTTGCCTCTTCTTG
This sequence comes from Chitinophagales bacterium, assembly GCA_038245055.1. Lineage (GTDB taxonomy): Bacteria > Bacteroidota > Bacteroidia > Chitinophagales > Chitinophagaceae > Ginsengibacter. Next base: position 27,046 of record JBBRSV010000032.1, read on the forward strand.
AAAAGCAATTATGATTTTAGCAGGCATATCTTATGTATATCTGCCATCGGTAATTCTACTCTTTATGCCCTCAATAACAGCTAATGGTATATTGTAGCGCATTCTATCGCCTCTTGTGAACATCGATGGTTAAAGGTTACGGGGTAAAAAGAAAATTATTTTCTTAGCTAATAAAAATGATCTTCTTTCTCCCATACAACACACAAGTTTCTTTGGGGAATTATTGCGTTGTATTTTGGAATGCAAAGGTAATACGTGTAAGTTTTACACAAATGGTCATTCAGGCAAATAATTTGTCTGATTAGTCAAAAAAAATTGTTTTAACAAAGCGTGTAAAATTAGGTAAGAGTAAAATGTTTAATGCTACCTGGCGGTAAGTTAAATTGCTTTTTAAACGTTCGCGTAAAATTGGAAAGATCGCTATATCCAAGCTCATAGGCCGTTTCTGTTACACTCTTTCCGTCCTGGAGAAGCTCAAGAGATTTTTCCATTCTTGCTTTTTGAAAGTAAGAATAAATGCTAATGCCATGTATTGCTTTAAAAATATATTTTAGTTTACTTAAACTCATGTGAGCCCTGGCAGCTAATTGCTCTTGTTTTGGCGGCATTTTATCCAACGAACCTGTAATGATTTTTTCTACTTCCCGTATACGCTCAAAATCAATTGGGGTTACTAAAACCTTATTTTTTTCGCGCTGCTCCTGTAATGCATTTATGGTTTTAAAAAATAATTCTGAAAAATATAATGAGCGGTTCAATATTTTAATTTTCAAATTAGGATCCTCCGGAGCAAGTTCAAGTATTTCGTTAAGCATAATTAGCATTTCACCGCTTGCCGGAATAATTCGGTCTCTATGTATACTGTTAGTTATCGAATTTGTCAATAGTTCATTTTCGTCTGAGTAGCCCGTAATGTTTTCAATTGTTGCTTTGCTAAAACGCAGGTTAAGGCTTCTCGCTTTCATGCCTTTTTTTGCCCGGTAAGCAAGGGTATAATAGGAATTGCTGAGATATGCATATGCGTTGAAAGTTACATTCTCAACAATTTTTTCATCTATAAGCAATTCCGTAGGCGCAATTTCCTGTATTATTTCGAGGCGAAGATTGTAAAATTCATTGTCAGACCGTTTCCTTATAAAATACACATCGTCGTCAATACTGAAATCGGAGAGCAATACCTGTATGCCCATTGGCAAATTAATTAATTGCATGTAGCCATTACCGAGAGATGGGGGAAGAGTCAACCTGTTGCCCTGCAGTTGTACGCCAAGAGCTGTTGCTATGGTTGTAAGAAACACTTCATAACTATCTGCCGTATATGATAATACTACCATTGTTTTCTTTCAAAAAGATGAAAAGAAAATGGCCCCGTGGTAAGCTATTGTAAATATAATACTTAAGTAAAATAAATCCGCATGGGAAATTCAGGTGAAGGATGTAAATAAAGAATTTTGAAAGAAAGCGAATATACTTTTGTTCTCCTGTATTATAAAATCTCGTTGAACTAAGTTTATTATAAGTAATACTACATTGTTTTAATTTAATATTTTACTTCGGAGGATATATAATGGCAACCTCACAACCACCGCAAAAAGTATTTCAATTAATATTTTGGTGTTGTAATTATTTTACTGTTAAAAAACTCATTTAGATTGGATTGCAATTTATGTTGGCACAAGAATGTGTAACATTTAAATTTGCAAACAAGCTTACTAGTCAAGGGAATTTTTCACACAATTCATTTTAGCTAGAGTTTTTTTCATACTTACATTTTTTGTCGTGTTGAACTATTAATGTCCTTTATTTTTTTTCTTATAAAGTAGATATGCAGTGGCAAGCGCAACTAAAGCAACTCCTGCCAATACAACTAATTTTTTTGTTTTAGAATGATCCTTCAATTTCATTCCATCTACATATTTTCTTTCAGGATATGCTTGCGGATAATAATTATCTTTTTCTCTCAAGGCCATTTGCAGTACCTGGGCAAGATGTAATCCTTTGCGATCGGTTTCCTGCTCTATCTGTTCACGGCAACTGAATCCATCTGCTATTACAATTGTTTGCTTGCCGGCGTTTCTAACAGCAGGCAGCAAAACGCGTTCACCCGCTTTTATAGACACATCGTAATGATCGCCTTTTTCATATCCAAAATAACCAGCCATACCGCAGCAGCCCGAGTCAATCATTTCAAAATCCAACCCGGATTCTTTAAAAAGCTTTTGCTCACTTTCCATTTTCATAATTGCTTTGTGATGGCAATGGCCATGTATTACTGCCTTTCTTTTTAGTGCGGGAAATTTGAAACCTGGGGCTTTCTTTTCAAGAAATTCTGCAAGGGTAAACACCTGTTTTTGCAGACGTGATGCCATTTCATTGTGGGGAAAAAGGTTATGCAACTCATCCCTGAAAACAGCGACGCAACTGGGTTCCAGGCCAACGATTGGAATGCCTTCGGTTATTTCATCCTTTAAAACATGCATAATTTGCAGCAACATTTTTTTGGCTTGGTTCAACATTCCAAAATCATACAACGGCCTTCCGCAGCAAAGAGATTGTTTGGGAGTGATCACATGATACCCCGCAGCTTCCAATACTTCGACTCCGGCAACCAATGTCTCTGGAAGAAAGAAATTATTAAATGTATCCGCCCATAAAATCACTTTTCCCTGGCCACCATATTTCTTTTTTCTTTTTTTAAACCATTCTTTAAAAGTAATCTCTGCAAACTTTGGCATCTTTCGTTGAGGAGCTACTCCCGCTATTGCTTTTGTGACAGTACTTATCAACGGTGCATGCATTACAAAATTTGCAATGCCGGGTATTAATGAAGCAAGCCGCGACCACCAATAGATCCAACCAAAAGCATATGCCGTTCGTGGCCTTAATCTTCCTTCATAATAATGTGATAAAAATTCTGATTTGTAAGTTGCCATGTCCACGTTCACGGGGCAATCGGCTTTACAACCTTTGCAGGCAAGACACAGGTCAAGTGATTCTTTTACTTCTTTATTTTTCCAGCCCCCCTTTAATACATCGCCTTCCATCATTTCAAACAACATACGTGAACGGCCTCTTGTGCTGTGTTGTTCTTCTCTTGTTACCATATAACTAGGGCACATAGTGCCTCCTTCGTGGCGGCGGCAGTTGCCCACACCCACGCACCTGTCTGATGCATTGGCAAAAGTGAAATCTTCATCAGGAAACTTAAAATGTGTTTTTAGTTGTTGCGGATTATAAGTAGTCCCCGTACGCAGATCATTTGTTTGCCCATAAGTTTCCAAAATTTTCCCGGGGTTCATTTTCCATTCAGGATCCCAGATAGTTTTAAACTCTTTAAACGCTTCCATTATTTCAGGGCCAAACATGATTTCGAGTAAATCGCCGCGCGCCTGTCCATCGCCATGTTCACCACTATTGGAACCGCCATAACTCACCACGAGCTTTGATGCTTCTATGGTAAACTTTTTATACTTTTCAATGCCGGGTTGTGTAAGTAAATCAAAACTCACACGGCAGTGAATACAACCCTGCCCGAAGTGCCCATACAATGAAGGCTTGTAATCGTATTTGTCAAATAGCTTTCTGAAGTCCTTTAAATAATCACCCACTTTTTCCGGCGGTACAGCGCTGTCTTCCCAACCGGGATGTGCCCGTGGTTCGCCGGGTACCCATGCTGTAGCTCCAAGCCCAGATTCGCGTACTTCCCATAATTTTTTCTCCTGCTCTTCATCATCAAAAAGGCTCATAGTTGGTACTACATGATTATTTTTAAGTTCCTCCATCAGGGTTTTGGCCTTATTATCGCTTTCCTCTTTTGAATTGCCACCGAATTCTACAAGCAACCACGCATTGCCTTTGGGCAGCAATGGAAGATCTTCCACATTAAGGCCTTTTCTTTTCATAAATTCCACAAGCAGATCATCAATCCCTTCCAGGCCCACAGGTTTATGTTTTAAAATTTGTGGAACTACATAGCCTGCTTCAGGCAATTCGCCATAACCCAATACCAGCAATGACCTTGCTTTTGGATTGTTTAATAATTGCATGGTCGCTTCAAGAATCGTTACCAATGTTCCCTCTGAACCCACTAATGCACGTGCAACATTAAACCCATTTTCAGGAAGAAGTTGCGGCAGATTATATCCTGAAACCCGACGCGGAATTTTTGGAAATTTTTGCCGTATAAGATCAGCATATTTATCACGGAGGTTTTTTAATTTTTGATATATTTCTCCTTTTCTTCCACCGGCCCTGATGATATTTTCGAGCTCTTCACTTGAGGTAGGGCCTACTTTTATTTTAATTCCATCATATGTAAGAACGATAAGCGATTCCACATTATCGGCAGTTCTTGCACCATCACCTTCGAAGGCGGCCATTACCGAATGGATGCCACATGAATCGTTTCCTAACATTCCACCAAGTGTGCAGTGGGTGTGGGTTGCGGGGTCAGGGCCAAACGTTAATCCTATCTCTCGTTCCGTAGTATGTCGCATCGTATCTAAAACAATTCCTGGCTGAATAGTAACTGTTTTATTTTTTTCATTTATGTCTAAAATTTTATTATAATACTTTGACATATCCATTACAACCGCAACATTGCAACACTGCCCTGCAAGGCTGGTGCCTCCCCCTCTTGAAAGAACCGGTGCACCATATTTTTTACAAAGAGCAAGTGTATTAATTATGTCATTTTCTGTTTTTGGTAAAACGACGCCAATCGGGATTTGCCGGTAATTAGAGCCATCTGTAGAATATAATGCACGGCTCCCCACATCAAACCTCACTTCGCCATTAATTTTGTTTTGTAACTCTTTTTCAAGATTTTCCACATCAACGCCTATGGAGTCTTTTGTATGGAAGCGGGTATCTAAATCAGCAACATCAATTTGGTGCCCATTGATCTTTTGTTTTCCATTGCTTCCTGCATCCATTTTATTTTGATTTCTATCTTTAGCTTGTGTACCGGTTGACATATTTTTATTTTTAAATTTTATATTTTGAGGCATCTTTAATCTTAAAGGTTAATCCAATGCCCGGCTTGCTTAAATCTGGTTGTAAACTTCCTTTTACGGGTGATGGTGTTCCGTCAAAAAAAAGGTTTTCAATCCTTACATGGTCATGAAAATACTCTGATATAAAAAAAGAAGGTAGCGCAAGCGATGCGTGCAAATGCAGTGATGGCGCGCAATGCGAAGAGAACGGAATTTCGTACGCTTCAGCAAGATAGCCAGCCTTCAAGTAATAAGAAATGCCACCGCATCGGGTGGCATCAGCTTGTAAAATATCTACAGCGCCTTCATGTATCATCTTATCAAAATAGGGGAGATTATATCCATATTCGCCTGCGGCAATATTTATTTTATAAGGTGCATGTTCTCTTATGAAATGCAATCCTTTTAAGTTATCAGACGTTACAGGTTCTTCATACCAAGTGACATTATATGCGGTAAATAGATCAGCTTTTTCCAGGGCCTGCTTTACCGTGTAAGCGCCATTTGCATCTACAAACAAACCTGTATTTTTTCCTATTGCTTCTCTTGCTTTTTTTACTCTTGAAACGTCATCTTCGGGATGTTTTCCAATTTTCATCTTTACATATTTTATCCCTTCATTGGCCCATCCGCTCAATTGATTTTGTAGTTGCTGATCATTATAAGAAGTAAATCCACCACTTCCGTAAATAAGCATTTCATTTTTTATCTGCCCCAACAAAACACATAATGGTACGTCGAATATTTTTGCTTTCAAATCCCACAAAGCATTGTCAACAGCAGATACAGCCATCATCGCTATGCCAACGTTTCCATTATTCCTGATGGCTTTTATCATTGATGTTGTAATGCCCTCAATGTTCATCATATTTTTTCCAACAGCGATTTGTTTTAAGGTTTTTTCAATTACGATTCCGGCAGCTTCGTGGGCGTAAGTATATCCAATTCCCGTTTTGCCTCCTGCATTTACTGCTACCAATATCATCGTGGTACTCTCCCATGAAATTGTTCCATCAGCTTCATGGAGGTCTGTCGGTATTTTATAGGTCGATACCTTTAAATCCTTAATCAATATACTTTCAGATTCGTCCACTTTTTTAATTATGCGTGTGGGGTAAATAATTTTCAATTACATCTTTCCATGATTGCTTGATCATATCCCAGGAATTTTCATCGCCTTTAATCATTGATGATGCAAATCCTTTTGCTTCTTTGAAAGTTATATGCGGTGGTAATGGCGGTACCGATGGATCAGTATAAACATCTATAACTACCGGCTTGTTCAGCTTAAATGCAAATTCAAGTGATGGAAGAATATCTTCCGGCTTATCAATTTTTATTCCAGCTAACCCAAGCATTTTTCCATATTCCGCATAAGGAAAATCAGGTACATCCTGCGAACCTTCAAATTTAGGGTCGCCTTCCATGATACGCTGTTCCCAGGTTACCTGGTTCAGGTCACGGTTGTTGAGCACCACGATCATAAGCCTTGCATCTTTCCATCTTTTCCAATATTTTGCAATCGTAATTAACCCGTTATTGCCAAGCATCTGCATTGCACCATCACCAACAAGCGCAATGGACATTCTATCAGGATAGGCAAACTTTGCCGCGATGGCGTAGGGCACGCCGGGGCACATAGTCGCCAAATTCCCTGATAGTGAGGCTTTCATGCCTTTTCGGATTTTTATATCACGTGCGAACCAATCGGCTGATGTTCCTGAATCTGAGGATAAAATACAATTATCAGGAAGTTGTTTTGACAATTCCCAGAAGAGCCTTTGTGGATTGATAGGGTCCGCGCTGTTCATGGCTCTTGCCTCCAAAACTTCCCACCACTCTTCAAGATTGCCGGCAATTGTTTCGCGCCAGCTCCTGTCTTCTTTTCTTTGCAAAAGCGGTATCAATGCCTTCAACGTTTCTTTACTATCTCCCTGTAAATTAATATCCATCGGGTAGCGAATGCCCAACATTTTTCCATCAATATCTATTTGCACAGCTTTCGCCTGGCCTTCTTTTGGCAAAAATTCCGAATAAGGAAAGCTAGAGCCAACCATTAATAATGTATCGCAATCCATCATCAAATCCCAACTGGGCTTGGTTCCTAACAAACCAATAGCGCCGGTAACAAATGGAAGTTCATCGGGCACTACCGCTTTACCCAACAAGGCCTTTGCAATGCCAGCACCTAATAAATCAGCGACCTGCAATACTTCATCAGCTGCTTGCAAGGCGCCTGCACCAACAAGCATGGCAACTTTTTTTCCTTCGTTTAAAATATCGGCAGCTCTTTGTAAATCTAATTGTTGAGGAACAATCCTCGGTGCTGAATAATTCAAGCCTGAGTGAACAGTGCCATGTGCTCTTTTTGGTTCTTCAAAATCTTCATCCTGTAAATCATTGGGTATAATAATGCACGTAACGCAACGTTCGTTCTTTGCAATACGCACTGCCCGATCCACAAGATGGCGCATTTGCGATGGCACCGTTGCCATGTGAACGTATTCATGCGCAACATCCTTATATAAAGAAATCAAATCAACTTCCTGCTGGTAGCTGCCCCCAATAGCCGCTCTTGCCTGTTGGCCAACAATCGCTACAACCGGCTGGTGGTCCATCTTTGCATCATACAGCCCGTTTAATAAGTGAATGGCACCGGGGCCCGATGTTGCCATACACACACCTACTTCACCTGTAAACTTTGCATGGCCGCAAGCCATAAAGGCGGCATTTTCTTCATGCCTCACCTGTATAAAATCTATCTTATCTTTTGCCCTGTCCATGGAGCCCATAAGTCCGTTAATGCCGTCACCAGGAAATCCAAAAATCCTGGTTATGCCCCATTCTGAAAGCCTGTTTATTAAAAAATCTCCTACTGTCTGGCTCATTGTAAAAATGTTTTAAAGTGTATTAATGAAGATTAACCAATCGCCACTTGCCCCTTGTTACAGTGCATTGCTTAATCCCATAAAAAAATCGAACGTGTAAAAACTGTTGACTGGTGTTGCATAAAAAGTTGACTTGAAATTCAAGGATTTTTATCGCGTGCTTAGAAAAAGTTACAGGTAGTAACTCTTAGAATTCATTTAAAGATTAAATCCTATTCACCTTGTAAAAAATACACAAAGACTTTGCCAACAAATATTAAAGATTCTAAATATCTCTTTCATTGGGACGTTATAGCTGGCCATTTAAAAGCAATATTTCATTTAATATTTTGGTGTCGTAATTATTTTTTTACCGAAAAAACTCATTTAGATTGGGTGGCCTGTTCGGGCTAGTTTAGCGGCTTTGAAGAGAAACGCGGCCGATGAAAACAATAACTTTCTTTTATCTCCTTCAATTTTCAAGGTATTTGCCGTAACGATATTTTTGAATTCGTTAACAGGAGCCTTATAAATAATTAAGATGATGAGAAATATTTTTAGCCTGGTTTTACTATTGGTCTCTTTAATTTCATTTGCGCAAGATGATACACCGAAAGCAACGTGGGCATCTTTGCCCATAACAATTGATGGCAAGCCAACAGAATGGAAACTACCCTTGCGCTTTTATGATGAGGGCACGAAAGTATTTTTTGCTTTTGCCAATGATGATAGGAATCTGTATTTATGTTTACTGCGGCTGAGAACAACGTCCTTCAAAAGACCGAGTTAAAAAACAAGCATGTATCTTTTATTTTACGAAAAACGTTAATGGAAGTAAATGGGTTTACCGCAAGAAACGGAATGATTTCCATTAACGATACTTCTGGCATAAACGCAGCAATAAACTGGGATGAAAGCGATAGGCTTACGTATGAAATTGCCATTCCATTTAAAGAATGGTTTGGTCCTGGCTATAATAATACAGATCTGCTAAAGGATGTTTCTTTAACCATAACGATAAATGCCTTGAAGCAAAAACAAAATAGCGGGGGAGAAGCTTATGGCGGAACAGGACGATTGAAGAGCGGTGGAATGCATCATCAACAAAATGCAAATTCAGATGTAGAAAACCAGGTGCTTCCCGGCGAATATAAATACAGCCTTTATGAAAAAAGGAAGCTGAAGCAAAAATTCATTTTGGCACAAAGCAGTGATAAAAATTAATTGTTGTGTGTATTATCGCTGAAAATAATAAGTGAATAGTACGGAAAATAAGATCCTTTTACATCGCACATGTATGCTCAACACGCCATAAATAAAAGTTTGAAACGTCTCAGCTTTTGAGTTATCGGAACGTTGTCTCTTCAATTAATTTTGGATAATCATTTCTTTCATCCATCAACTATTTTGATGTACCTCAATTTGTGGGTTCCCACAATTCAACTTTGTTTCCCTCTGCATCAAGGATGTGTACAAACTTTCCAAAATCAACGGTTTGGACAGTGTCCACAATGGTCACACCATTCTTTTTTAGTTCCTCAACAAGCGCTTCCAGGTTGTCAACCCTGTAATTTATCATAAAGTCCTTTGTTGAAGGTTCGAAGTCTTTCGTGGTTTCAGGAAACGGTTGCCATAATGTTTGTCCTTTCTTTGTGCTGTCTGCATCTTCATGCCATTCAAAAGTTGCTCCACCCCAAGGGTTTGTATTTAAACCAAGGTTTTCTTTATACCATTCAGTCATCTTTTTTGGGTCTTTACATTTAAAGAAAATCCCGCCAACGCCTGTTACTTTTTTCATTGTTGTTTTATTTTGTTTTGTAATTATTGTCTTAAATGCGAAACCTGAAAGAAATGATACCGCAATAACTAAAATTATTAATGATGTCTTTTTCATTTTGTGTAAATATTTTTCGATTGTGATTTCGTCCACCCGGTGCTTTCAATTCATCCCTTCATAAAAATTATGCATTACATACCACGCTTTCTTTTTTAAACCTTTGTTGCTTAATAAGCCTTTTCTATTCCAGCCCTGCTGAAACACAGGTTGCAGGCGGCTTTCTGAGCGGAAGTCTGCCATTACCCAGGGGCATGTTCCTCGCAGAAAGGGAATATTTTTAACCATGGTTAGCTGGTCTTTATACACCTGTGCTTCCCGTTCCTCTGTCCAAAAGCCATTGCTGTCGGCGCTTCCATGCTGGCCATACAAAGCTTCTGCACCAAATTCAGACATAATTACTGGTTTATTATAGGGATCCTTCCAAACCATTTCCGAAGGCTTTGCGGGCCACGGCGAATACCAGCCAAGATATTCATTTACGCCAACGACATCCAACACATTGCATATTGAGTCATCAATCGTTATCACATTGTTATCATAACGTACATGGTTAAGTGCAGCAGTTACCAACCTTGTGCTATCTAAACTTCTCACGTAACCGGCCATGGCGCTAAGCGTTTTATTGCGGTCAGCCGAAGGAGTAGTTTCATTGGCAACGCTCCACATAATAATGGAGCAACGATTTTTATCCCGTGTGATCATTTCTTTCAGCATCGTATCAGCTTTGTCCAAAATTCTGGGGTTACTGAACTGTATATTTTGCCAAAGCGGCACTTCTTCC
>JBBRSV010000033.1:0-36935 GCA_038245055.1 Chitinophagales bacterium
AGCTGGCCTTAAAAAAGGTGATGTCATCATTGCGGTAAATTCTAATTTTAGTAACGATATTGGAATTTATAAGAACCTTATGCAAGGCGTAGGGCAAAAAATAACATTACTTGTTACCCGCGACAACGTCCCGCTAATACTCAGTTTTCGGGTTGGCCGCATTTTTTAGTGGTATATTTTGAAAATTCTTTTTGGGAAAATGAGTTGGTTTGGCTCAAATTTGCTGCCATGATCAATTATGAAAGATTTGTTTTAGACAATGGTCTCCGGGTTATCGTTCACGAAGATAAAAGTACGCCAATGGCGGTGTTGGATGTTATGTATGATGTTGGCGCCCGCGACGAAGATCCTTCGCGAACAGGTTTTGCCCATCTTTTTGAGCACCTTATGTTTGGAGGAAGCATACACATTCCATCTTATGATGAGCCGCTTCAAATGGCAGGTGGCGAAAACAATGCTTACACCACAAATGATATCACGAATTATTATTTGCAAATTCCCGCAGAAAATCTTGAAACGGCATTCTGGCTGGAAAGCGACCGAATGATTTCACTTGCGTTTGATGAAAACTCCCTCGATGTTCAAAAAAAAGTTGTTATTGAGGAATTTAAAGAACATTATATCAATAAACCTTACGGTGATGTTTGGAATAAAATGCGGGAGCTTGCTTATAAAGTTCATCCCTATAAATGGATGACGATTGGCAAAGAATTAAGCCATGTTGAAAATGTGGAACTACAGGACGTAAAGAATTTCTTTTACAAACACTATACACCGGCGAATGCTGTACTAACGGTGGCGGGTAATATTTCTGTAGATCAAATAAAAAAACTGGCAAAAAAATGGTTTGGCGACATTCCTTCGGGAGAAAAGTATGAGCGGCATTTGCCAACCGAGCCTAAACAAAAAGCGCCGGCACTTTTGGAAGTTACCGCAAGTGTACCATTGGATGCATTATATAAATGTTGGCATATGAGCTCAAGGCTCGATCCCAAATATTATGTAACAGATCTTATAACAGAAATTTTGGGTGGTGGCGCTTCATCCAGGTTATTCGAAAGCCTTGTTAAAGAACAACAGCTATTCAGTAGTATTCAATGTTCTCATTTCGGAAGTGTTGACGCAGGTCTTGTTTACATAGAAGGAAAATTAATTAAAGGAATTTCCATGGAACAAGCCGAAAAGGCAATAAGAATAGAGTTGGATAAAATGAAAAATGAATTGGTCAATCCTTCTGAATTACAAAAAGTAAAAAATAAAACTGAAAGCCTCATGGCTTTTGAAGACATCAGCATTGCAAACAGGGCCAACAGCCTTGCAACCTATGAATTGCTTGGAGACGCGGATTTGATGAATAAAGAACTGGCCATGTACCAGGCAGTTACTGAAGAGCAAATTAAAAAAGAATGCCAAATTATTTTTGATGAAAACAATTGCAGCACCATGTATTACAGAAGTAAAAATTAGTTTGACAATTGCCTGATAACCTGTTTAAAAATCTAAAAAAATATGATTTCAACTAAAGAAACTGTTGCAAAGCTTGACAGGACAATTCCCCCGGATATTAAAGATGCTGTGGAATTTGATTTGATCTTAAAGCCCTGTCAAAAATTTTCTTTGGCAAACGGAGCACCAGTTTATTACATCAACGATGGTACTGAAGAAGTAGCGATGATAGAGTTGGTTTTTAAAGCCGGAAATACTTTCGAAAAAAAAAACCTGGTTGCCGGCACCGCAAATCATCTTTTGAAAAACGGAACCAGCAAAAAAAATGCCCTTGAAATAAATGAACATTTTGAATATTATGGTGCGTATTTAAGCCGTGCCTGTCAAAATGAAACATCCACCATTACACTTCATTGCCTTTCGAAACATTTAAAAGAAATTCTTCCTGTAATAAGAGAAATAATAACTGATTCGATTTTTCCGGAAAATGAATTAGAAATCTTTAAACAAAACAGCAAGCAACGGCTTTCGGTAAATTTGCAAAAGTGTGATTTTGTTGCGAACAGGCTCATTGACCAATATCTATACGGCGCCGATCATCCATACGGGCGGGTTAGTAGTGTAGCAGATATTGACGCTTTGAACCGGGAAGACCTTACCAATTTTTTCAAACATTTTTATGCCAATGCAAGTTGTACCATTTTTGCAGCGGGTAAACTGCCGGTAGATTTTGAGCACATTCTCAACATTCATTTTGGGGATCTCAATCTTAACGAAAATCACCCGGCAATTACACATAACGCCGAGACTTCTTCAGAAAAAAAATCAAGGATACTCAACGATCCCAAAGGAGTACAGGGCGCAGTGCGCTTAGCGCGGCCTTTTCCAAACAGGCATCATCCCGACTTTAAAAAAGTTATGGTACTTAATGTTTTATTTGGTGGATTTTTTGGCTCAAGGCTCATGAGCAACATACGTGAAGAAAAAGGATATACATATGGTATACATAGTTTTCTGGAAAATCATATTCGTGAAAGTGCCTGGGTGATCAGCACCGAAGCAGGTAAAGATGTATGCGGGGCAACCATAGATGAAGTGTATAAAGAAATGAAAATTTTGCGGGAAGAGTTGGTGGATGAAGAAGAATTATTATTGGTAAAAAATTATATGATGGGTCTTAATCTGGGTAATGTGGATGGTCCTTTCCAGGTAATTGCAAGATGGAAAAGTTTGATACTGAACGGGCTTGGCCAAGATTTCTTTTACGATTCCATGAACACAATTAAAAGTGTTTCAGCAGATGAGTTGAAAGAACTGTCCAATAAATATTTACTGCCGGAGGAATTTTTTGAATTAGTGGTAATTTAAATTAGCTTTCATAAAAAAATTATGAGATTTATTCTACGCCTTCTTATTACCGCCGCGGTTGCCTACGGATTATCATTAATACTAACGCCGCATATACGCATAGGATCTTTTGTAACAGCTATAATTTTTTCGCTGGTGCTGGCATTTTTAAATGCGATTGTGAAACCAATTCTTGTAATACTTACTTTGCCGATAACGATAATTACCCTTGGGATATTTTTGCTGGTAATCAACGTTCTGATGATTATACTTGCCGGAAAATTAATTTCAGGTATTCATATTGATGGATTTTTGTGGGCGTTTATTTTCGGTATTTTATTATCGCTCATATCATCATCTTTGGCAAACTTTGAAAAGAAATTACGCTAACCATATTGTCTCTTTTTTAATTACGATTGAATAGTTGAAATTTGCACGATGCTGTTCCAAAGAAATAATCTATCAGAAGAAACATTAATTGATCTATACAAAAAGCTTTTATTCCCCAGGCTGATTGAGGAAAAAATGTTGCTTTTGTTACGCCAGGGTAAAATTTCGAAATGGTTTAGCGGTATGGGCCAGGAAGCAATTTCTGTTGGCGTTACAAGTGCTTTACAGCCTGATGAATGGATTATGCCGCTGCATCGTAATCTTGGGGTATTTACTGGCAGAAATATGCCGCTTCATAAATTGTTCCAGCAATGGCAAGGCGCCGAAAACGGCTACAGCAAAGGTCGCGAGCGGAGTTTTCATTTTGGAAGTAAAGAGCATTTTATATGTGGTATGATCTCCCACCTTGGGCCACAACTTGCAGTTGCCGATGGCGTTTCGCTTGGCTATAAATTAAAAAAAGAGGAAAAAGTTTCTGTTACTTTTACCGGCGAAGGCGGCACAAGCGAAGGAGATTTTCATGAAGCATTGAATGTTGCTGCAGTTTGGAAATTACCGGTAATTTTTATAATAGAAAATAACGGTTATGCGCTAAGCACGCCAGTAAATGAGCAATATAATTGTAAAAACCTGGTGGATAAGGCGCAAGGTTATGGTATAGAAGAAACACAAATCGACGGGAATAATATCCTGGAAGTTTATGAAACGTTGAAACGTGTTAGAGATTATTGTATAACGAACCAAAAGCCCTTTATGGTCGAATGCATGACATTTAGAATGCGCGGCCATGAAGAAGCGAGCGGTGTAAAATATGTGCCCAAAGAGATTTTTGCCGAGTGGATTGAAAAAGATCCCATAAAAAATTACGAGCGTTTTCTACTGGAAGAAAAAGTTTTTGATAACCTAACTATTGCGCATATTCGAAACGAATTAAAGGCCATCATCGATGCAGAATTAAAAAAAAGTTCTCTTTCAAATGATGAGAAAGAAAGCGGGAAAATCTTTAGCAATTCGGTAAGCGAGGTAAAGGATGTGTATGCGCCTTTATCGCCCTCTGATGTTTCGGGCAAGAAAGTAAATTTTAATTTTCATACAACAGTCAATAAAGAGCGAAATGAGTTTCGTTTTGTTGATGCCATTAAAGAAGGCTTGCGCCAGTCGATGGTACAGCATTCAAATCTTATTTTAATGGGCCAGGATATTGCTGAATATGGTGGCGCTTTTAAAATTACTGAAGGTTTTGTAGAAGAATTCGGCAAAGAAAGAATTCGCAATACGCCGCTTTGTGAGAGTGCAATTGTAGGTGTGGCGTTAGGGCTAAGTATGGAAGGTTTTAAGAGTGTAATGGAAATGCAATTCGCCGATTTTGTAACGGTGGGATTTAACCAGATCATAAATAACCTTGCCAAGATTAATTACCGGTGGGGCCAGAATGCCGATGTTGTAATAAGGATGCCGACAGGTGCAGGCGTGGGTGCAGGACCCTTCCACAGCCAAAGCAATGAAGCCTGGTTTATACATACGCCAGGCTTAAAAGTCGTTTACCCATCTACTCCTTTCGATGCAAAAGGTTTAATAATTGCTGCAATCAATGATCCGAACCCCGTAATGTTTTTTGAGCATAAGGCTTTATACAGAAGTATTTCGGGACCCGTGCCGGAAGAATATTATGAAGTGGAAATTGGTAAGGCACGGCATGTGCGTACAGGCCACGACGTTAGTATCATCAGTTATGGCATGGGAATTATTTGGGCAACGGAATATGCAGATGCACATCCGGGTATTTCCATAGATATCCTGGACCTGCGAACGCTGCTACCGTTAGATTATAAAGCCATAAGAACTACGGTGAATAGTACCGGGAAAGTGTTAATACTGCATGAAGACACACTCACGGGAGGAATTGGTGGCGAAGTGGCTGCCTGGATTGCACAGAATTGTTTTGAATTTTTAGATGCTCCTGTAATGCGCTGCGCCTCGCTTGATACGCCAGTCCCTTTTAATACTGAACTGGAGAAGAATTTCCTTGCAAAATCGCGGCTGCATGAAACGATACAAAAATTGATTAATTATTAACGGACGGTCTTAAAATAATCTTAAACCGTTTAAATAAAACCGGGCAGAAACATTCAACTGCCGCCATATCTTGGTACTCATATTTAAACGGTGCAGCACATTGAGTTTTTCCATATTGATCATTTTGAAAATAATTATTTCCGCGTAAAACCACCGGAAGACCTCGCTCATTTTATTGATTTTATTTGGGAAACAAAATTTGATAAACTCCTTGAGGAAAATCCCCTCGGCTTTTCTGATGCACTATTTCCAAATATTGGCTACACTTATCTCATAAACCTGGGAACACCATTTATTATGCAGGTAGATGAGGAGCAATTTGAAATGAAAACGGATGGCTTTCTGCCAAGGCATAAATCTATTGAATGTTTTCATCGTTCAGGCAATAAGTTATTTGGTATTAAATTTAAAGTGTCTCCGGTTATTTTTGAGAAAAAAATCAATTTTTCTGAATACCGAAGTTTTATATTTCCCTTAAGCTATTTATTAGACAAACAGATTATTTTCAATGTAAAAAAAGCAGAGGATTTTAATGAAAGAGTACAACTCCTCATTTCTTATTTCCGAAATATTGTCCAAAAGCATCCTCAACCTATGCGAGCAATTAAAATCGTTACAGAAATTTTGGAGGATTGTAATGCGTCAAACGATTTTAAAACATCAATACAATCATTTGCAACGCGGTACAATATTTCAACACGCACGCTTCAGCGTTATTTTGAAGCGACCACGAGCATCAGCGGTAAGCAGGCACTGCAAATTTTGCGAATAAGAAAGGCAACCCAACATCTTGCCACGGCGCCAGAAAGCTTTCATTTTTCATTATACGGCTATTATGATAAAAGCCATTTTTATAAGCACCTGAAAAGTTTTTTACAAAAAACAACGCTTCATAATTTAAAGCCACATTTAAAATTGCTTGAAGGATTGCATTAAAATTTAATCCCTATTCTTACCTCCTGTAATGTATTTTTTGCAAACCCGTAAATTTAAAAGAAACCCATAATTTATAAGAGCCAACAGAAGCCACATGAAAGGGAAAAAAAATTAAAACCACTGTCGCAATTTTCCATAATCTTAAAACATCGGTATTTTTAAATCTACGATAAAGTATTTTTTGAATCAAATACTTTTTGAATCATTTACTTTGCAATTCTAAATTTTTAAAAATCGTATTCTATGGATCTTAAAAAATCTTTGCTGGTAATTGTTTTTTTTCTCGCCGCTGTTTTATCTTTTGCACAGGATCAAAAAGGCATGGTGACACAATTTGATCCATTCCAAACTTTTGCGCAAAATTTCTATACAACTAACGGTAATGAGTTTCGGTCTGCGAGTGGCGCGCCGGGCGCCAAGTATTGGCAAAACCGGGCAGATTATAAGCTTGATGCAACCATTGATACCATTAAAAATTCGTTGACGTGTAGTGAAACAATTCATTATTTAAACAATAGTCCCGACTCGCTGGAATCATTGTGGCTGGAGCTTGATCAAAATACGTATCGCGAAGATGCGAGGTCTAATTTCTTTTCTGGTTTTGGTAGCCTAAAACATACTGAAGGTTTTCAGTTTGAGTCAATTTCTATTTCCTATGACGGGCAAACTTTTGTAGCCAATTATATCGTTAACGATACCAGGATGCAGATTCGGTTACCGCGAAAGTTATCGCCTAAAAGTAAAATTGATGTAAGTATTAAATATAATTATGTGATTCCCCAGTTTGGAGGAAGAACAGATTATTTTATAACACAAAATGGAAAAATATATGAAATAGCACAGTGGTATCCGCACATGTGCGTTTATGATGATCTTAAAGGTTGGAACACTTTACCATTTTTAGGTAGTGGCGAATTTTATTATGATTATGGAGATTATGATTATACGGTTACCGTTCCGAATGATGTAATTGTTGCCGGGAGCGGCGAATTACAAAATGAGAAGGAAGTGCTTTCTGCTGACCAAATAAAACGGCTTCAAATGGCGAGAAAAAGTGATCAGGCTGTATTTATCAGGACTATAGATGAGGTCAATCACATTACAGCTCACCTTATAAGCAACGGAACAAAAACATGGCATTTTAAAATGTATAACAGTCGTGATGTTGCTTTCGGCGCGTCCAAAGCTTATGTGTGGGATGCAGCAAAAGTAAATTTACCGGCCGGAAAAAAATGTTTGGCAATGTCGGTTTATCCTGTTGAAAGTGCTGGCGAAAAAGGTTGGGGAAGAGCGACTGAATACCTGAAAAAATCTATTGAATATTTTTCTGAAAAATGGTTCGTGTACCCGTGGCCGGTAGCTGTGAATGAAGCGGGTGAAGCTGGAGGTATGGAATACCCCGGGATTGTTTTTGATGGATGGCATGATAAAGCAGAAGAACTTTATTGGGTGACGGCCCATGAGATCGGGCACAACTGGTTTCCTATGATAGTAGGTAGTAATGAAAGACGTTATGCTTTTATGGATGAAGGGTTCAATACATTTATTGATGTGTATGCATCGGATAACTTTAATAAAGGCGAATATGCTCCAAAAAGAGATGGCGAATATGCACCTGGAAAGGGAAACCCTGCGGATGAAATTATTCCGTATTTAAAGGACGCTAACGCACCAACAATGATGAATCTTGCCGATCAATTCACCGAAAATTACCGGCACCCAATTGAATATTTTAAACCGGCATTTGGCCTGGTCTTACTGCGCGAAGTGATACTTGGCCACGACCGGTTTGATTATACATTTAAGAAATATATTGAACGTTGGGCTTTTAAACATCCCTCGCCAAATGATTTCTTTAGAACAATGGATAACGAAGCAGGTGAAGACCTTACCTGGTTTTGGCGAGAATGGTTCCAAAATAATTGGCAACTGGATCTTGCGGTCCAATCCGTTTCTTATAAGGATGATAATTTTAAAAATGGAGCCAATATTACGATCGTAAATCTGCAAAAAATGGCCATGCCTTTTACCCTTGAAATTATTTTTAAAGATGGCAGCAAACAGGATATGCAAATACCTGTAGAAACATGGTTGCAACGTTCAACACATACCATTCATTTACAGACAACACAACCGTTGCAATCCGTTACGATCGATCCTGCACAAATGCTCCCTGATAGCAACAGGGGAAATAATTTATGGAAACAATAAAAGGATTTTAAAACTTTTTATCATTTACGATCTTCATAACCAGGGGTAACCGGTACTTTAAAACCCTTGCTTTTTAGAAGTGATTTTATTTCCGTTATGCCGCGTTCTAATTGCGGATCTATGCCCTTTGCCATAAGCGCAAGGTCTTCGTCTACAACTATATCCGGATCAACTCCGTGCCCTTCTTTAAACCAGGAACCATCGGCATTAAACATTCTGAAAGAAGGCGCTGTTACAGTGCCGCCATCAATAAGGTCTGGCACTCCGCTTATACCAATTAAGCCGCCCCATGTCCTGTTTCCAATCAAAGGACCAAGGCCTTTTTTACGAAAGTAATCGGGGAAAGCATCGCCTCCGGACCCACTCCAACCATTGATGAGCATTACCTTTGGGCCAAAATTTGCAAACGGTGGCCACGGATTACTAGAGCCATCGCGTATAGCCCAATAAGCTAATGGCGTACGATTAAGTACTTCAATAAACCTGTCGGGTATTTGTCCTCCGCTATTAAATCTTTCGTCAATAATCAACGCTTTCTTATTCCATTGAGCATTAAATTGGCGCATGAGTTCATTTTGTCCGTCGATACCAGTACTTGGTACATAAATATACCCAACCTCACCTGCGGTTTCTTCGTCTACGCGCCTACGGTTAGTCTCTACCCAATCAAGATATCTCAACCGGCTTTCATCTTTCATGGCCTTTACCGTAACCGTTTTGGCTCCATTAAAGGATGGAGAAGAATTGTAAGTTAATTCAATTGTTTTGTCGCCAAGGCCCTGAAAGAATGCAAATGGTTCCTGGGCGGTAGTCAGGGGTTCTCCGTTTACAGCAAGCAGATAATTACCTTCTTTGATATTTACTCCAGGCATTTCTAAAGCGGAGCGGGCTTCGGCATCCCAGGGAGCGCCTCTTATAATTTTCTTAATTTTATAAAAATTTCCCTCTGGCTCATAATCTACACCGAGATAGCCAACACTTTGCATGTTTTCCTTTTCAAGATCGCCGCCGCCCTGGTAAGTGTGAGAAGAATTAAGTTCACCAATCATTTCGCCGATGATAAAATTTAGCTCCTCTCTTGAAGATGCACCTGTTAGCATTTTTGTGTACCGCTCTTTTACCTGCAGCCAATTGACCCCATGCATATTAGGATCATAAAAATAATCACGCTCAAGCCGCCATGCGTCAGTAAGAATTTGCTTCCACTCTTCCATTGGATTTATCAGCATTTGCATTTCAGCGATACGAATTGGCTTTTCAAATTTCTGTGCCTCTTCGGGTTTAACTATTGCAAAAGCTTCGCCTTGTTTTACGAGTAACTTTAACCGGTCTGCAGACATTTTATAATCAACAACATTATCTAAAACTGTTTTTTCTTCTTTCTTTTCAGTATCAAATATTTTTAAAGAAGGTTTGTCTTTATCATTTTCTTCGGCAGGGTATTTTATATAAAGTATTTTATTTTTTATGGAGCTGATCTGCCCATAATGGCCCGCTGCTAAAGGGAGCATTTCGAGCCTTGATTCAATATTATCAAAATCAATATCAACAGCATTTACTTTAACTCTTATTTTTTGAACCGTATCTACCGAGCTCTTAAACTTATGTTTTACTTCGATAACTTTTGTGACAGGTCCTGAAGCAATCATCTTCACCGTATCATTCTTAGGGTATAAAAAGGAGCGGGTAGATTTTTGTAAAGTGAGAACTGCAGGCTGCGTTGAATTGACATAGATAAATGAATTATCAATGTCACTATAATTGGGAGAAAAAGATTGATTGGTTAGCAGGTAAATATATTTTCCTTCGCTGTCAAAAACCGGGTCCGAACAACTATAAAAACCGCTGGTAACCTGTTGAAGTTTTTTGTTTTTATAATCGTATACGTATACTGCATTGTGATTATTTTCCAGGTCATGGCTATATGTTAACCATCTGCCGTCGGGCGACCAACTACATGAAAAATCTTCCAAAGCACCATGGAGAAAGTGAATTGCATGATCAACTATTGTTGTTACTCCACTTTCAATATCATATATCTGAATTTTCATTGCCTTATCAATAAAGGCCAGCTTTTTACTATCTGGAGACCAAAATAAATTGTACCTGAAACCAGGCCCATAATTAGTAAGCTTCCGCGGGCGGTCCACATCAGACGGAGTAATCCATAATTCATATTCGCCCGATTGATCGCTCCAGTAAGCGATGTCTTTACCATCAGGTGACCAGGCAGGATAACGTTCAGCCGTACCCGAAGTTCGGGTTAGGTCTTTTATAAATCCGTTTTCTGCCGGCAACGAAAAAATATCTCCCCTTGCTTCCATAAGTACGCGGTTACCATCCGGGCTGATATCATTATGTTGAACATACTTTTCTACTTTTTCAGTCTTTGGTTTTAATAAAGCTTTATCGCTTACCAGCGTAACTTTTACTTCATTCATTTTTTTTGAAGAAAAATTATAGAGATATAAATTTCCACCGGCTTCGAAAACAATATCGTCAGGGCCGGCAGAAGGAAAATGAATATCATCGTCTTTGAAATTTGTAAGCTGCTCAACCGCCATTGTTTTAATATTATACTTCCACAAATTCATTCTTACTTCGGCGCCACGATCTGTAAGAAAATAGATATCATCATCATGCCACATTGGAAATTCGTTTCCGGCTTCCGTGTTGAGTGCTGTAATATTTTCTGAAGTATTATTGGTAAGATTAAAAAGATGAATGTCAGCTTTCCAGCCACCTCGATATCTTTTCCAATTACGAAAAGCCTGCGAGCGAAAAGTTAAAGCCAGCTCGGTTCCATCCGGGGAATAAGTCGCAAATTCTGCATAAGCAAGCGGCAGCTTTTCTGCAGCGCCACCTGTAGGCGCTATCGTATACATTTGGTTAAAACGGTTTCTGCCACTTTCTCTGCCAGATGCAAACAGGATACGCTTGCCGTTAGGTTGCCAGCCCACAACACGATCAGGAGCGCCATGAGACGTAAGCCTGGAAGGTATTCCACCGTTAACAGGAATTACATACACATCTTTATTTCCATCATAATTTCCGGTAAAGGCAATGCTTTTTCCGTCAGGAGAAAATTTTGGAAAACTTTCAACACCTAATGGAGAGCTGAGTTTTATTGCTTCACCACCCTCCTTCGGCATTACCCAAAGATCATTCGCATAAGTAAAAACAATTTGTGATTTTGATACGTCGGGAAACCGGTATAAACCAGCATCTGTTTGAGCGAAGAGAGAAATGCAAAACAAATTGGAGGCTACATAAAAAATAAACTTCTTCATGAAAGATTATTGAAAAAATGAAAAAAATAAAAGAGAGTTGCTATAAAGGAAATCTTTAATTTATTTAAAGAAGAAAAATAGCAAATATTTTTTATCGGTAGAACTTATTATGTTCAGCGGCGAAATGAGAAGATGAGAAGTTGCCGGATTGAAATGAAGAAAAACAAAGAAAATATTTATTCAATGGCAATAAATTATAAGCGTTCAAATGATTTACATCAAACGCAATAAAAAAAGGAAAGTTATTAGGAAAACATCTAAAAATTAATCCTCGCCTTCAAGCCTTGCCAGTTCTCCTTCGTCCAAATCATCAGTGGGCGAAGGCTTTGAAGAGAGATCGGGGTCACGTTCTATATCTTTATCCGCTTCTTTGTGCGCTGCCGAAATATTTTGATTTTCTTTTTGCTGATCATCTTTTTTACCAGCAGATTTATCATCGGGGTTTTGCATAATAATTTATTTTTATTTGACTTTGATAATAAAGATCAGGCTTTAATGTTGTCATAAAATTTTAATATTTTCGCCCAAATTTATCCCTGCAACATTCAATTTAAATCAGATTTTTTCTATCCATACTGAAAGGCTGCCGGCTGGCGCAAAAAATTCTCCTAAGCCTTCTTCATTAATGTTGACTTCTTCCGGGCTCTTTTTCAGTAAATCAATAAATGTTCTTCCTGCGTATCTTTTTCCAATTTCCATCACTTTAGTGCCATGATCGCCATTAGAGATTACAACTGCGCAGCCGCCATGCTGGTCGTTGCCTTCACGGATCCAGCCAATACAATTTGGATGATCAAAATAATCACGTTGTGTGCCAAAAGCAAAATCGCATCGTGCCTGCAATAAACGTTCGATGTTTTCAACTTTAGGCATATAAATTTCGTATTCATTGCCATCCTTTCCTTTGTCTTTATAATTAGCGCCGAACAAATCTGGATAAAAAAGACAGGGATAACCTTCATCCCGCAATAATATAAGGGCATAGGCACTTGGCTTGAACCACGGGTCCACGGGCGCTTCCAGGGCTTGCAATGGTTGCGTATCATGATTGCTAACAACTGTCACCGCTTTATCCGGCATGATGTGAACGAGTGTATCATCAAAAATTTTACTGAGATCATAATCTTTTCCCATTTTGGCAGCTTGGTGAAGATTGTGATGCAAAGAAGAATCAAATAAACTCATTTTACTATTCGTTGCTTCAATATATCTTACCAAAAGATGCAATTGACCCGGAGCCCAATATTCGCCAACCGCAAAAATTTCTTTGCCGGTGCTTTGCCTTAAATTATCAAGCCAGCGGTTATAAAATTGTGAGGGAATGTGTTTGACTGCGTCTAACCTAACGCCGTCAAAATGCGCCTGGTCGTGATACCATTTTCCCCAATGGTCTAATTCTTCGAGTACGGCCTGGTTTCTAAAGTCAACATCATTAAACATCAGGTAATCGTAGTTGCCTTTTTCCTCGGCAATCATTTCCTGCCAGCCATCACCATTATTATTTATTATTCTAAAAATGCCGTCTTCACTAAGATTGTAGGCATAGTCAACGCCGGTAAAGCATTTGAAATCCCATTCAAAAGCAGAATATTTTTTTTGCCTACCGGGAAAAGTAAATTTCGTGTACGCTTCAATTTCAAAAGGCTCGGAAATGGTATCATTGCGGTCATCCGGGTTTACTCGTACCACTTTTACTTTTTCAAGTTCATCACCACCTGCCTTATGGTTTAAAACAATGTCAACCATCACCTGCATCCCATTAGCATGTATGGCATCAAGGGCTTCGATGTATTCCTGCCTCGTTCCATACTTGGTAGGTACGGAGCCTTTTTGATCAAACTCACCCAGGTCATATAAATCGTAAATATCATATCCGGTACTATTTCCGCCACCGGCGGCTTTAAAAGCCGGAGGTAGCCAAATTGCTGTTATGCCCAGGTGCTTGAGCATTGGTGCATCTTCCTTCATTTTTTTCCATAAAAATCCATCTCCGGCCACATACCAATGAAAGTATTGCAACATAATTCCTTTAAGCATTTTAAGAGTTTTATTTGGTTAAATCATTCACTAACATACTAAAACATATTATTGTTTAGTAATGATTTTTTTTATTCGGCAAATGAAAGGAACTTTTTTCGTGATTTTGTTTAAGGGTTACTGTGAATATTGATTCAGGTTCACCACGATAGCTATAAAATTGGTAGAAAAATTATTGAATACCTTCTTCCTTTTTAAAGGCATAAGAGGTATTAAGAATATAAGCGTAAAATTGAGTTAAGGTACTTGAAACAACAAAATCATAAGATGGCATGTAACGTTTCCTGTATTTTAAAAGTGTATCACCGGAAAGCCCTGTAACCCTTTGAATAACTTTTGGACTGAAGCGATAATTAACATACCGGTCTTTTTCGTTGTCAACTAATCTATTTTGAAAGGCCAGATTTTCTCTTTTTTTCCTGCGATTGAACATGCCGATCAATTGGTCAAGGTCAAGCCCGGCAGGACCGCCTTCTTCATAATATGAACTTATTCTTGGCTTTTCAAAATTAAATATCTTAGAATATTCCATCCTGTTTTCTGCTGAATCACGATGATAATTATCAGCAAAAACCGTTACACTTTGAAGCAATTTATATTTGGCATTAACTCTTACGTGCAATGAAATATCGAACGAGTTATAATTGCCCATTGCTTTTACAGGAAATTTGATTGTCGATTTTCCCCGGTAAAAGAAACTAAGAGAATCGTTTTCTGAAACATTAATATGGTAAGCTCCAAGCGAGTCAGTTATCGTTGCAAGGCCAGAGGTGCTGGAAACGTTTACACCGGGAACTACATAAAGTTTTGTAGAATCGAACACGGTACCGGAAACTATTATCTGCGCATTTAATTTTTGGGGCAATGATAACTCCAATGCAAGAAGGACCAGGAAAAGTTTGATAAGTAAGTTTCTTTTCAAAATTTTGTATAATTCGTAATATTACATCTTTGGCTTTATGAAAAAACAACACCCCGTTTTTTTAACGCTGATTTTAGAAAAAGTTCAGCGTTTTTTTTAGATTAAAGTTTCCTTTCGCCAGTAATTTTTTTTAGTATTCTTTCCACTCTGCGATTAATATTTTTCAAGTAATTTTTTGATTTGCACTGCGTAATATTTATGCTCCAACGCGTGGATCTTATTTGCAAGGCTAGTCGCAGTTTCCGACTTTTCAACCGGGCAGGTAGCCTGAAAAATTATGGTCCCGTGGTCGTATTTATCATCAACATAATGAATGGTTATTCCACTTTCCTTTTGCTTTGATGCAATTACTGCATTATGCACCGCATCGCCATACATTCCTTTGCCGCCGTATGCCGGTAAAAGGGCCGGATGAATATTTATAATTTTGCCAGGAAATGCATTGATTAATATTGGAGGCACTTTCCATAAAAAACCTGCAAGTACAATAAAATCGATTTGCAGTTTTTTAAATTCCTCTACGTAGCCTGCTGACTTAAACTTTTCTTTCTCCAGTATTAAGGAAGATATATTTTCATGCCTCGCAATTTTTAGTACTCCGGCATGAGCATTATTACAACCGATTAAACTAATTTTTACCCTTTTTGAATTTTTAAAATAATCAATAATTTTTTGCGCATTGGTACCCGCGCCGGAAGCCATTATTGCAACGTGAATGGGTTTTTGAAAACCTGGAGCTGCCTGCATTCTTTAATCGCTTTAAGTAAGAAATTTAAAAATCAACTTAATAAAAAATAAAAAAATAAATGCAGCAAAGAGAAGGTAAAAATTGATTTAAAATATCAACCATGTAATTAAACTCTTTCAAAATATTTTGTGTTATACATAAGATTTTCTTTTAAGCAAGTACATGCTTCATTTATAAAGGGTAAAAAGTGATACCAATAAAGTACGTAAATAAAAATTTTTTACCGGGGAGATTTATGTAATTAATATGTCATTTTTTTTGTACTTTATTTCTTTGTAAACGTAGCAGGCTTATCAGTTTATGTATTATTTTTTAATAGGGTCCAGTTATATTAATCAATAAATAAATTTTCTTAGATGGCAGCAAATACGAAGGCAAAAAAAAATTAAAAATGTTAACAATTTGTCAACGTACTCCCTTATTTTTGCAGCCTATATAGATATATTTTCCATTATCAAGACAGGTAATCAAGTGTATGAACCAACTCACCAGGCTTTTTTTTAGAACTATCGCACTATTTTTTTTTCTTACTTTAGTTTCGTCCCGGGAATTTTTGTACGCAGCTGATGGCGAAACTCTTTTCAAGGCGAATTGTTCCAGTTGTCACAAACCGCTGGAAGCGTATGTAGGCCCGGCACTTAAGGGCGCAAGAGAAAGGGAACCATCAAAGGATTGGGTGTATAAATGGGTGCCCAATACTACTGTGATGGTAAATACCGATCCTTATGCCATAAAGCTCAAAGCTGAATTTGGAAACGTAGTAATGACTTCTTTTCCGGATTTGAAAAAGGAAGAAATTGATGCGATATTGGACTGGGCTAATAAATACGAAAAGCCAGGTGGCACTCCCGGCGGCGCAGTAGCCCAACCAGAATCAGATAATTCAATTTTATACGGAATACTTACACTTATATTAGCGGTTATCGGGCTTACTTTATTACAAGTAAATAGTAACCTCAAAAAACTAACGGATGAAAAAGATGGCATAAAAGCTCCAACTCCAGTTCCGTTCTATCGTAATAAAGCTTATTTATTAATGTTTGTTATCGTTCTCTTTTTAATGGGCGGCTATTTTCTCGTACAAGGTGCCATGGGATTGGGGCGACAACAAGGATACCAACCGGTACAGCCAATTTATTATTCACATAAAGTACACGCCGGCGTCAACCAGATAAGCTGTCTTTATTGCCATGGTAATGCACAGGATAGCAAACATGCTACAATTCCCTCGGTTAACGTTTGTATGAACTGCCACATGGCTATTAAAGAATATGCAGGCGCGCCAATAACCAGGGAAGACGGTTCGGCCGTAAACGCTAATGGCGAAATACAGAAGTTATATAAATATGCTGGCTGGAATCCTGATACAAAAACCTATGACAAGCCAGGTAAACCGATTGAATGGGTAAAAATTCACAACCTTCCTGATTTCGTTTATTTTAATCATTCACAACACGTAAAAGTAGGCAGGGTACAGTGCCAGACTTGCCATGGCGAAATTCAAAAAATGAACGAGGTAGCGCAATTTACAGACTTAAGCATGGGCTGGTGTGTCAATTGCCACCGCACCTCAAATGTTCAGTTCAATGATGATAAAGGCAATGGCAACAAATTTTATAGTCTTTATGAAAAATTTCACCAGGACATAAAGGATGGCAAATATGATAGTGTAACCGTTGAAAAAATTGGTGGAACTGAGTGCCAGAAATGTCATTATTAGTATTGTCGAAAAATAAAAATCAAAGAATCAATAATAAAAACCATTAGGTTTAGAGATTCAGAATTATTCAAATAGATTTAAATGAGTGATAAAAAGTATTGGCAAAATTTTGAGGAATTAAATCAAAGCGGTGCTGAGCATAAGGCCTTAAAAAATGAATTCAAAAAAGAGCTTCCGCTTGAGGAGCTTTCAGATGAAAATATTTTTAATGCAAAAACGCCCCGTCGTGATTTTCTAAAATATTTGGGGTTTAGTACAGCGGCAGCGGCACTTGCCGCAAGTTGTGAAATGCCCGTTCGTAAAGCCATTCCTTTTTTGCACAAGCCGGATGATATCGTGCCGGGAATTGCCAATTATTATGCTTCTACTTATTTAAATGATGGCGATGCAATACCGGTTGTTGTGAAACAAAGAGAAGGCAGGCCAATAAAAATTGAGGGGAACGATCTTTCTTCACTTACCAACGGTGGCACTTCAGCGCAATGCCAGTCTTCAGTATTGGATTTATATGATAACACCCGCCTTCGCTACCCAATGGCCAATGGTAAAGAAGCAACGTTTGAAGTAATTGATAAGATGATAGCTGATGGAATAACTGCTAATGCAGGAAAACCTTCCGTTCTTTTAACTTCTTCTATTACTTCTCCTACCACCAAGCAAATAATTTCTGAGTTTCTTGCGAAATATCCGGGAAGCCGCCATGTACAGTATGATGCTGTTTCTTACAGCGGAATGATCAATGCGAACCAGGCTTCTTATGGCAAAAAATTAATACCAGCTTACCATTTTGAAAATGCGAAAGTAATCGTTAGCCTTGGCGCAGATTTTTTAACCACGTGGCTGAGTCCTGTTGTTTTTGCAAATCAGTATGCGCAGAATCGTAAAATAAATACCGAAAAGCCGGCAATGAGTAAACATTACCAGTTTGAAAGTTATTTTAGCATAACAGGTGCCAACGCAGATGAGCGTTACCTTCATAAGCCTTCAGAAACCGGTGCTGTGGCGCTTGCGTTATTAGGCGCGCTTGGAGGTGGCACTACCTCGAATATTTCAGGTAAAGTCGCTGACGGAATTAAGAAAGTTGCTGCTGACCTTTCCGCAAATAAAGGTGCTGCTTTGGTTGTCTGTGGAAGCAATGATCCAAATATTCAGATAATTGTCAATGCAATAAATGAAGCCATTGGAGCAGGTGGAAAAACGATCGATTGGAATTCGACTGTTAACTACCGGCAAGGAGTAGACGCAGATATGGTTGCCCTCACCGGTGATTTGAATTCAGGAAACGTGGGCGCACTCTTTGTTTACGGCGCTAATCCGGCTTACAGTTTTTTTGCTGCGGATCAATTCATTAACGGTATGAAAAAATGTCCTTTCACTGTTTCTTACAGTGAAAAGATGGACGAAACAACGGAATTATGTAAGTATGTAGTTCCATCGCATCATTGGCTGGAATGCTGGGGCGATGCTGAACCTCAAACAGGCTATATCAGTGTTTTGCAACCTCTGATTCATCCTTTATTTAAAACGCGCCAATTTGAATCTTCACTATTGAGGCTTACAGGCAATGCCACAGAATATGAGGTTTATTTTAGAAATTATTGGGTAGCTAAATTAGGCAGTGTCGAAAATTATGAAAAGTTTTTGCAAGATGGTGTAATTGAAAATTCTAATTTAAAAACACAAGCCACTTTTGTAAATACGTCTAACCTTAATTCTGCTACTGCTGCGGAAACATCTTCGTCGATGTCAACAACTTCAGTCTCCGATATATCTTCACAAAAAGCGATTCCGGCTGCTGCGCCCGTGGCAGCAATGGCGGCGAGCACATTTTCTGGAAATGTTTCAGATGCGTCTTCTAAAATAGGAAATATAAAAGGTGGAGATATAGAAATGGTGCTGTATCAAAAAGTTTCTATTGGTACCGGGAGCCGTGCTAACAATGCGTGGCTCCAGGAATTGAGTGATCCCATTTCAAAAGCTACCTGGGACAACTATGCGATGATTTCCCCGCAAATGGGGAAATCCCTGTTTGGCGTAGATATTTTCAACAGGCATGACATGGATAAATATGAAGTTCATCCCGATAAACCTGTTATTAAAGTAACCACCAATGGCAAAACAATAAATATTCCTATTTTGATAATGCCTGGCATTCATCCAAATGTAATTGCAATGGCAGTTGGGTATGGCCGGCAAAGTATTAATAAAGACCGTACCGTAGAATTTATTGGCGCCGCCGCAAATGGCGTTGGGGTAAATGTATTTCCATTAGCAGTGTATAATGGTTCTGCTGTAATTTATTCTGCTCCTGTAACTATTGAGAAAACAGGTGATACCTACCCAATTGCACAGTCGCAAGTCCACCAGATTACCGAAGGAAGGCCGATTGTAAGAGAAACTACACTTACTAATTTTATTGCGAGGCCGGAGGAATTAATTGAAGATTCTGTCAAAGAATTAAAAAGGTACGGAAATGATTTTGTAAAGGATGGCACACTTTACCCAACGTATGATAAACCGGGAATTAAATGGGGAATGAGCATCGATCTAAATACTTGTATTGGTTGTTCAGCCTGCACAATTGCCTGCGTTGCGGAGAATAATATTTCTACTGTTGGTAAACATGATGTGGCAAGATTTCAGGATATGCAATGGATCCGGATAGACCGTTATTTTACGGGCGACCCCCAAAATCCCGATATTGTTTTCCAGCCGATGCTTTGCCAGCATTGTGATAATGCGCCTTGCGAAAACGTTTGCCCGGTTTCAGCTACAAACCATAGCAGCGAAGGATTAAATCAAATGATTTATAATAGGTGTATTGGAACTAAATATTGTGCAAATAATTGCCCTTACAAAGTGCGCCGGTTTAATTGGGCAGATTATAACGGTGCTGATAGTTTCCCGGACAATCAGCGGGGTATTATTTCGGCTGCCACTATGGAACTGGACCAGGATCTTGAGCGCATGGTTTTAAATCCTGATGTAACAGTTCGGTCAAGAGGTGTAATGGAAAAATGTAGTTTTTGTGTACAACGTCTACAGGAAGGAAAACTAAATGCAAAAAAAGAAGACCGGCCTATAAAAGATTTGGAAATAAAAACGGCGTGTATGCAAGCTTGCCCTACGCACGCAATTATGTTTGGTAATGTGAATGACAACGAAAGTGAAATTTCTAAATTAAGACTAAGGGAGCAAAAAGAAAGGAAATTTTATGTGCTGGAAGAATTGCATACGCTGCCAAATGTGAATTACCTTGAAAAAATTAGAAATACTGAAAGAATGGTCGGCACAATGGAAGCAGAAAAAAGTTAGAATTTATTATCAGGATCGATAAATTAATAAAGATTACAGAATTCAAACTGTAGCAAAGCCAAAATAGAATATGTCATTATTAAAGTACGAATCGCAACTGCGGGAGCCTTTGGTAGATGGAGATAAAAATTATCACCAGGTAACAGAAGACATTATAGGACCCATAGAAGCCAAGCCTGGGAGGCTTTGGTATGTTGGACTTTCCATAGCTCTCTGCCTTTTGTTGTTTGGAGTGTATTCTGTTTATAGAGAAGTTACTTACGGTATTGGGCAGTGGAATTTAAATCATACCATTGGCTGGGGATGGGATATTACCAATTTCGTATGGTGGATCGGTATTGGGCATGCAGGAACTTTAATTTCAGCAATTCTTTTGTTATTTAGGCAAGGTTGGAGAACCGGCGTAAACAGGGCGGCAGAAGCGATGACCATTTTTGCAGTAATGTGCGCCGGACAGTTCCCTATTTTTCACATGGGACGGGTTTGGGTAGGATTTTACGTGATGCCCTATCCTAACAGCCGCGGTCCTCTATGGCCTAATTTCAATTCAGCGCTTTTGTGGGACGTTTTTGCGGTATCCACTTATTTTACTGTTTCTTTATTGTTTTGGTACACAGGTTTATTGCCAGATCTTGCAACTGTTCGGGACAGGGCTAAAACTAAATTCCGAAAAATGTTTTATGGTTTGGCGTCATTCGGCTGGACGGGAAGTACTAAGCACTGGCAACGCCAGGAAAGTCTTGCATTGGTGTTGGCAGGATTGGCAACTCCGCTTGTATTATCTGTTCATACAATTGTATCCATGGACTTCGCTACATCGGTAATTCCGGGATGGCATACAACAATTTTTCCTCCATATTTTGTGGCGGGCGCTATCTTCTCAGGCTTTGCAATGGTGCAATCGCTTTTAATTATTACCCGCAAAGTTTTGCACCTGGAAGATTACATAACTATAGGCCATATTGAAGCAATGAATAAAGTAATTGTTCTCACAGGCTCAATAGTAGGTTGCGCATATCTTACAGAATTGTTTATTGCCTGGTATGGCCAAAATCAATTTGAGTGGTGGGCATTTCGTCAAAACCGGGTAAATATTTTTAGCCCTTATGGCTGGGCGTATTATGGAATGATGTTTTGTAACGTGGTGTCACCCCAGCTTTTCTGGTCAAAAAAATTGCGAAGAAACGTGACCTTTACTTTCTTCATGGCGGTACTCGTAAACGTAGGAATGTGGTTTGAAAGATTTGTAATTATTGTTACGTCCATTTACAGGGATTATCTTCCATCATCATGGAGTACTTATTATAGCCCGAGTATTTGGGAAGTTGGTTTTTTTCTGGGCACTTTTGGACTTTTCTTTACATGCTATTTCCTCTTTGCAAAATATTTCCCTGTAATTGCCGTCGCAGAAATTAAGGCGATCTTAAAAACCAGTGGAGAAAATTATAAAGAGAAGATGACAGGTTTGGAAAAACTCGATTCTGAAAAATTCTATGTTGAAGAAGTGGAACACGCACATTAATTTTTTTGGCCGGTTTGTGTTCGGACTATAAAATATAATATGAACGAAAATCAAATAAGAAATACTTTAAATAATCCCTCATTTGTGGGGGTTTGGGGGGCATCTATATGAGAAAAAAATTTATTGTAGGCAGCTTCGATGATGAAAAGGTTTTATTCCCGGCGGTCAAAAATGTGCGTAGAGCAGGTTATAAAATTCATGATGTTTACACGCCATTCCCAATTCATGGCCTTGACCATGCAATGGGGCTTCGCGAAACAAGCTTGCATACAATGGGATTTATTTATGGAATAACCGGAACTAGCATTGCTCTTGGTGGAATGGGTTGGATTTTTACAACATCCTGGCCGCTGAACATTGGAGGCAAGCCACACTTTTCGCTGCCAGCTTTTATTCCTATTACCTTCGAGCTCACAGTATTATTATCTGCCGTGGGCATGGTTTATACATTTTGCTGGCTTTGCAAAATGATGCCCGGTGTAAAAAAACATCATTTTAGTCCAAGAGCGACGGATGATCTTATGGTGATGGTAATTGAATGCACAGAAAAAACTAATGAAACTGAAGTGGAAAGTTTCTTGCAAAATAATGGCGCGCTCGATATAAATGTACAGGAAGCTGAAGATGGATGGTGGTTTGGCAGGTACGATAAGGAGCAAAAATTATATAGAACTGAGGAGGTGGGATATTAAAAATGGTATTGTGAAATTCGCTGGAGTTGATTTACACATTTAATTAAATTGATTGGATATTATTTTTTAAGTATGAAAAAAATCAAATTTCTTTTGGCCTTTGTGTTACTGGCAACGGTGATGATGGTTATTGAAAGCTGCGATAGTAAGCGCGAGCCTGGCAAAATTTACATGCCAGACATGACTTACAGCAGAGCTTATGAGGCATATGCGCCAAATAACCTGGCCGAGGAAAACGTAAATTATGTCCCTTATCCTGTTGAGGGCACTCTAAGAAGAGGCGATCTTTTCCCTTATCTTTTGCCCAACGATTCTAACGGATATAAAATGAGTGCACAAATTAAAGATCCTTTGCCGCCACTCGATTCAGTGCAAATGGGCGAGGCACAAAGATTATTTAATATAAACTGCGCTATTTGTCATGGCGCTAAATTAAACGCGCAGGGTCCTTTGTCAACTGGCGGAAAAATAGGGGGTGTAGCCAACCTCACATTGAAGCAATACGTTGAAATGCCTGTAGGTACTATGTTTCATAGTGTGACCTACGGAAAAAATAATATGGGTAGTTATGCTTCGCAATTGAGTCGTAAGCAAAGGTGGATGGTAATACAGTATGTGAAATCCCAGCAATTGCTGGCAAGTGCTCCGGCAGATACAACGAAGAAAAGTGGCGCAATGGCGACAGATTCTATGCCGGCAAAAAAGTAAAGTTTAATTCTAAAAATAATTTTTTGATGAACAATCAGTATGTAACACCGGCAATATATAAAAAATGGTCAGCTGGATTTATGATTGCGGGCTTGCTTACATTAGTATTAGGCGTTATCTTTTTAAATCCGGCCGCAGGGTCACATGGCGATAATGTAAACAGCACCAGATTTTGGGCGGTAATGCTCCAAAACAGCGTATTTTGGTTATTGCTGGTAAATACAAGCACTTTCTTCATCGTAATTACAACATTAGCAATGGGTGGCTGGCAAGCTGCTTTTGGAAGGGTAGCTGAAGCTGTTTCATCAATGGTTCCTATTATTGGCGGCCTTACTTTAGTTATTATACTAAGCATCGTTTTAGGACATAGATCCGATATCTATCCCTGGCTGGACAAAGAAATGGTAGCTCATGATGAAGTGCTTAAAGGAAAATCCGGCTTTTTAAACCCAACTGTTTATTCAATTGCATCAATAGTTTGCGTTGCTTTATGGGCTTTCGTAGGAAAAAAATTGAGGGATCTTAGCCTTGAAAGTGATAAAATGGGAACGATGGATTTTCAAACGGGGCAATCCTGGATGAAGAGAAAATTGTTCTGGGCTTCCTTTTTTATTGTTTTATTCGGTCTTACCGTTGGTTCTTTAATGCCATGGCTGTGGATTATGAGTATTGATGCGCATTGGTTTAGTACCATGTTTAGCTGGTATACTTTCGGTAGTAGCTTTGTTTCAGGAATTGCATTGCTTACCTTGTTTGTAATTTATTTCAAAAACCAGGGCCAGCTTGAATTTGTTACGCAAGAACACTTACAGGATTTAGGCAAATTCATGTTTGCTTTTTCTATTTTCTGGACTTATCTGTGGTTTGATCAATTTATGTTAATCTGGTACGGAAACATTCCCGAAGAAACTATTTATTTCAAAAGCCGCTTGCAGGGTACGTACGAGGGCCTGTTCTATTTGAACCTTATTTTAAACTTTGTGTGCCCGATTTTGATTTTTATGAAAAGGGCAACAAAACGAAATTATACAATTGTTACTTTTATGTGTATTCTGATAATTTTTGGACACTGGATTGATTTTTACCTGATGGTAATGCCCGGCACAGTCAAAAATAATCCGCATATAAGTTGGTTCGAAATTGGAATTCCTTTAGGATTTATTGGAGTAATTATGTGGGGAGTTGGCAAATTTGCTTCCCGTGTGCCAATGACGGCGATGAATAATCCTTTTCTTAAGGAAAGTATTGTTCATCATGCTTAACAAAAAGAACAAAAAAGTGGCAATAATATTAGGGAATTGAAAATTATAAAAAAATTCAAAAGTACCTTTGAGCCTTTATTAATGGCAACATTGGGGAAAATTAAGAATCATGACTGACTTTTTTTTGATAGCGATCGCCGTGCTGATTTTCCTGGTTATTTTCCAGATTTCAAAAGCGAGCGAATATGTAAGCATTTTGAAGGGAGAAGAAAAAGCCCGGAAGCAAAATAACAAGATAAATGGATTCTTGATGATCGCCTTTCTAATTCTTGGATTGATTGGTGTGTGGTGGTGCAATAAGCTTTACTATCCTAAAACGTTATTCGTACAGGGTGCAGCTTCAAGTGAGGGACAGAATATTGATACGATGCTCTGGATTACCATTGGAGTTACAGGTGCTGTGTTTTTTGCAACCCAAATTCTTTTATTTTGGTTTTCATTTAGATACCAGGAAAGCGATAAAGGGAAATCATTTTATTTTACACATAGCAACAAACTGGAATTAATATGGACTGGTATTCCGGCAATTGTATTAACAGTTTTAGTCGTTTTTGGATTAAAGTACTGGTTTAAATTTACTTCTGATGCTCCTAAAGGATCGCAGGTTGTAGAGATAACAGGCCACCAGTTTGGCTGGGAGATGCGTTATCCTGGCAGAGATGGAATTTTGGGAAGAAAAAATTATAAGTTAACAGACGCTGCAAAAAGTAATCCTCTCGGGGTTGATTGGGCTGATGCCGCAAGTCACGACGACATACATGTACCAACTACCATGCACATTGTAGTAAATAAACCGGTTAAGCTTGTCATCAACTCAATGGATGTTATACATGATGTTGGTCTTCCTCATTTTAGAATGAAAATGGATGCGGTTCCCGGCACACCAACTACGCTTTGGTTTACACCAATTTATACCACTGCACAAATGAAAGAAAGAACCGGTAACCCCGATTTTACTTATGAAATCGTTTGTGACCAATTGTGCGGAAAGGGGCATTTTACCATGAGAGGTATTATTATCGTAGAAAGTCAGGAAGATTTTGATGCCTGGATGGCATCCCAAAAACCGGAATATTATAAAGCTTTTCCTGATTTAGATCCGGATAAAGTAGCCTCGCACGACTCAACTTCTAAAGCTGTTGCGCAGGCAATTAAAAAATAAAATTAAGCCTTAGGGCTCTTTAAAGTATATCATTATGAACAACGAAGAAGTTATCCATGAACAACCAATAGTGGTGCACGACTTAGGTCATGCAGCCCACGACCATCATCACAAGGATACATTTATTACAAAATATGTTTTCAGCCAGGATCATAAAATGATCTCAAAACAATTCCTTATTACAGGAATTATATGGGCAGTAATAGGCGGATTATTTTCTGTAATTTTTCGTTTACAATTAGGATACCCTGATTCAACATTTCCTTTTTTAGAAGATCTGTTGGGCCATTGGGCTAAGGGTGGAAAGATTGACACAGAATTTTATTATGCCTTAGTTACTATGCACGGCACAATCCTTGTATTTTTTGTGCTTACGGCAGGGTTAAGCGGAACGTTTTCAAATTTTCTTATCCCGTTACAAGTTGGAGCGAGAGACATGGCTTCACCTTTTTTAAACATGCTTTCCTATTGGTTCTTCTTTGCAGCGTCTATTGTTATGTTTTCATCTTTATTTGTGCAAACAGGACCGGCGAGTGGTGGTTGGACGATTTATCCACCCCTAAGTGCCCTTGGCGCCGCATCCGATGGAGCCAAAATAGGTATGGATCTCTGGCTTGCGAGCATTGGGCTCTTTATTATTTCAGTACTGCTTGGTGGCTTAAACTATATTTCAACTATATTAAATATGCGCACCAAAGGCATGAGCATGACGAGAATGCCACTTACAATCTGGGCGTTTTTCTTCACGGCAGTTTTAGGCGTGTTGTCCTTCCCGGTATTATTATCATTCGATCGTCATTTGGGTACTAGTTTTTTCCTTAGTGATATTGTCGTAAATGGAAAAATTCTTCCTAACGAAGGTGGAAGCCCAATTTTGTTTCAACACTTATTTTGGTTCCTCGGGCATCCTGAGGTGTATATAATCGCATTGCCAGCTATGGGTATAACGTCTGAAGTAATATCTGTCAATTCAAGAAAACCAATCTTCGGCTATATGGCTATGGTAGGTTCATTCTTTGCTATTGCGTCATTATCATTTATGGTGTGGGCACATCATATGTTTGTTACGGGCCTTAATCCTTTCCTGGGTTCGTTTTTTGTTTTGCTCACCTTATTAATTGCAGTTCCCTCGGCCATTAAAGTATTTAACTGGCTTACCACTTTATGGAAGGGAAATATCCATTTTACGCCAGGAATGCTTTTCGCTATCGGTTTCGTAAGCTTATTTATTTCAGGTGGATTAACTGGAATATGGCTGGGTAACTCCTCTTTGGATATTCATCTTCATGACACTTATTTTGTAGTTGCGCATTTTCACCTTGTAATGGGCGTTGCCTCTATGTTTGGAATGTTTGCAGGTATTTATCATTGGTTTCCAAAAATGTTTGGAAGGTACATGAACAATACGCTTTCCTACATGCATTTCTGGATTACTATAGCGGGCGCGTATTGTATATTTTGGCCAATGCATTACGAAGGATTAGCGGGTATGCCCAGACGTTATTATGATTTTAGTAATTGGGAATCCTTTAAAATGTTTGGCGGCCTTAATGAATTTATAAGTGTTGTAGCGACAATAGTTTTTGCTGCACAGCTTTTATTTATTTTCAATTTTTTCTACTCAATTTTTAAAGGGAGAAAAGTAACCAATACAAATCCATGGGGAGCTAACACATTGGAATGGACCACTCCGATAAATCCAGGTCACGGTAACTGGCCAGGTGAGATTCCGGAAGTCTATCGCTGGCCTTATGATTATAGTAAAGACGGAAGAGATTTTATTCCTCAAACGGAACCTGTTGGGGAAAATGAGGTCAGGCATTGATCCCAGGGTAAGTATGGATGTTTAATATATTTTATTTTAATATTTCTTATTCGTGCCCTGACCAGTCAGGGCTTTTTTAAATTTTTTTTATTGATGGATAACGTGGCAACAGGAATTTCCAATTCAGCTTCGTTTGCACTTGCAAGTAAAGTGAAAGACTATTTTCAGCTTATAAAATTTACGTTAAGCTTTATGGTAGTCTTCAGCTCGGTCGTGTGCTACCTTCTTGCTCCCAATATTACTTTTAATTTAAGTTCAGTTCTTCTATTATTCCTTGCCGGAATGCTTATTACCGGTTCGGCCAACGCAATTAATCAAACCGTTGAGCGGGATACAGATTCTTTAATGAAAAGAACCGCAGGACGACCAGTAGCTGCGGGGCGCATGAGCGCAAATGAAGCATGGGCTTTCGCTATTTTTACAGGAATAGCGGGAGTAATGCTTATGTGGCTCAGGTTTAATTTTTTGAGCGCTATGCTTGGCTTATTTAGCCTGGTTTTATATGCGTTCATTTATACCCCACTAAAAAAAATCAATTCAATATCAGTACTTGTGGGAGCATTTCCCGGTGCGTTACCTTGTTTAATTGGTTGGGTAGCAGGTACAGGCATTCTAAGTGCTGGTGGTTGGATTTTGTTTGGCATCCAATTTTTATGGCAATTCCCGCATTTTTGGGCAATTGCATGGGTAGCGCATAAAGATTATGAAAAAGCTGGTTTCAAATTGTTGCCTGGTAAGGGAGGCCCTACAAAGTTTACTGCCTTACAAACTATTATTTATTCAATGCTAATGATACCGGTGGGGATGTTGCCGTTCTACATGCATATTAGCGGTATTTTATCTTTGTGGATTTTATTGTCTTGCAATCTTGTGATGGTCTATTTAAGCGTGATGCTTTTTAGGCAAATGAATGTACAAGCTGCACGGCGCGTAATGTTTGGGTCTTATTTTTACCTGATGATTGTTTTTCTTTCACTTTTATTTGATAAGGTCTGAATGAAAATAGAAAAAATAGGAAAAATTTTAATTTAAACGTATTAGGAATATATAATTTATGATAGCAGTGATGAACGAACCAAGAAATAGGATACATCCTCATAAATTCACTTTATGGATTGGCCTGGCGAGTATTGTGATGATGTTTACCGGGCTAACAAGTGCTTATATTGTTAAGCGCAATATGGCCAATTGGATCACTTTTGATTTACCGCTGATTTTTTGGTATTCAACAGCAGTAATAATTTTAAGTAGTATAACGGTTATCGTTAGCCGCAACTATTTCAGGCAAAGGGAAATGGTGCAATACCGGCTTTGGCTGGCAATTACGCTGGTTTTAGGAATCGCATTTGTTTTAATGCAGATCATAGGCTTTAATCAACTTTGGCATAGCGGTGTTACGCTTACAAAAAATGTGTCGTTTTCATTTTTGTATATTATTGTAGGCTTGCATGCAGTGCATGTGATTGGTGGGGTAATTGCTCTCGCGGTTTTGTTGATAAAAGCTTACAGCATTAAAAAAAAGAACTATAGCCCGGTGCCGATTGAACTGATGAATACTTATTGGCATTTTGTAGATCTTTTATGGATATATTTAATGGTGTTTTTAACAATGATAAGATGATAAGTTTGTTTGAAATAAATGACTGGGTCTTCCCTGTTTCAAAGCCAATAATTAAACGATAAAAATAATTGAACATTTAATTTATTTTTGTAAATAACCTTTAACGAATAATAATGGAAACAGCGCTGGCAAGAACCAAAACCGACCTCTGGAGCGGTGGTAAAAGTCCCTTCAACGTTAGCTACGGCAAACTGATGATGTGGTACTTTTTAATGAGTGATTCATTCACCTTTGGTGCATTCTTAATTTCTTATGGATCCATACGTTTCAGCCTTAATCGTTGGGTAGACCATAACTATGTTTTTAATAAGTTTCCATTTACTGAGGCAAATCTGCCATTGGCTTTTGTGAGCTTAATGACGTTCATTCTAATTTTTAGTTCCGTTACGATGGTATTGGCCGTGCATGAAGGACATAGAATGAACCAGAAAGGCGTTGAAAAATGGATGGTTTTAACAATATTAGGTGGCATCGCTTTTTTAAGTTGCCAGGCATGGGAATGGACGCACCTTATTACAAGCCAGCATAAGGTTTTGGTAGATGGTACTATTCAATATTGGGGAACTACAACCAGTCATAACCCGTGGGGCCCTCATGTAATGTATAATGGAGAATTGGTGGCAACACCGGGCCCGGTAGCCTTCGGCGGATATTTTTTTGGTATAACAGGCTTTCATGGCTTTCACGTATTTAGCGGTGTTATCATTAACACAGTTATGCTAATAAAAACAAGACTTGGCCATTTTCAAAAAAGAGGCCATTATGAAATGATTGAAAAAGCAGGACTTTACTGGCATTTTGTAGACCTGGTTTGGGTTTTTGTTTTCCTTTGTTTTTATCTAATCTGATTTTTAATAAAATAATTTGTCATCCTACTTTAATAAAGTACTTAAAGAAAATCTATGTCTGCAGTTACAACACAACATTTAACGGAAGATAGTCATGGTGCAGCCCAGGTAAAAAGAATCTGGAAGGCTTTTTGGGTATTATTAATTCTTACCGTTATAGAACTTGCCTTAGGGCTAACTGTTTACTATATAGACTTGGGTGCTGATCCAAGTGAAGCGATGGTATTAGTCATTAAAGGGGTAATATGTATTCTTACTCTGGCTAAGGCGTTTTATATCCTTTCAATTTTTATGCACCTTAGTGATGAAATTAGAAACCTAGTAATGACGCTTGCGATTCCGGCCCTTATTTTTATTTGGTTTATTTTTGTGTTCATATATGATGGCAATAGCTTTAAGAATTTAAGAAATACAGACGCTGGAAGCCGGAAATATATTAAGCAAGAACAACCTCACATTACGCCGGCAATGAAAGAAGGCGAAAAAAATTGAAAAGAAGAAAATCATCGAGTTAAAAAAATAGAAGATTAGCTGTCACAAATACGTGATGGCTAATTTTGTTTTAGAAACATACCTCATGAATAAAAAAGCGTTTCTGGCTTTGGTTATCGCGATACTTTTACCTGCAGCCGGCTATCTTTTGGTCGATCATTATAGTAAAAGAGATACTCAAATGCCGGGCAGATATTTTTATGATAGCGTAATAGTTGCTGATAAAAATGGCAAAACAATTAACGACACGGTTTGGCACCATGTAAGCAATATGCAATTCACCAACCAGTTTGGAAAAAAGGTTTCTTTTGCAGATTTGAAAGGAAAAATAATAGTCCTGGACTTTTTCTTTACCCGTTGTCCGACACTTTGCCCACAACTGGCAAAAGCCATGAAAAAATTGCAAAACTCATTTACTAATAATGATTCAATTGTGGAGTTCATATCAATCTCCGTAGATCCTATTCACGACTCAGTACCTGAGCTAAGAAAATGGGCAGAAAAATACAATGTTGACCCGGACAGTTGGTGGCTTCTAACCGGAAACCGGGACAGTATTTATCACTTTGGCCTGAATGAAATAAAAGCCAATATTGCAGATGTGCATGTCGATACAGGATTTATACATACCGAAAAGTTTTTCCTGTTAGATAAAGACAGGGTTATTCGCGGTTGGTTCAGCGGGCTCGATTCAATGGATCAAAAGATACTCGTGAGAGACATTCCCTTGTTGATGCTGGAAAAAGATAAGAAAAGAACTTTTGGAGAATTTTTAAAAGGGCTTTTTGAAAGAGGATGATTTAAGAATTGGCTATAACAATCATTATTATTCGAAAAAATTACCCTTTCATTTGGTGCCAGAAATAATGGTAAAACCGTACTTAAAAAAATCAGATGCAATCAGTTTTAGAAAAAAATTTTCCTGCACCCTTTTTAAA
Source organism: Chitinophagales bacterium (assembly GCA_038245055.1). GTDB lineage: Bacteria > Bacteroidota > Bacteroidia > Chitinophagales > Chitinophagaceae > Ginsengibacter. The sequence goes on from JBBRSV010000033.1 coordinate 31,509, forward strand.
AAGAAATGATAAAAAAGCGTCCATACTTATTTGGGTGGTTTCAATAGTTGTATTCATTGCAGTTGCGTTTTTAGAACAGGTGAAATTCAAGATTAACCTCGCATTTAACCCACACATTTTTGCAACGATAAATGCAGTCATAAATTCGATTGTCGCTATACTGCTAATCGCAGCGCTTCTCGCCGTAAAAGCTAACAAATATTATTTGCATAAACATTTAATGATTGCGGCAATTCTTCTTTCAATACTATTTTTACTCTCTTATATCTGTCATCATTTATTAAGTGGCGATAGCAAATATGGCGATTTAAACCATGATGGAATATTAAGCGCTGATGAAAAATCTTTAGCCGGTACGGCGCGCTATATTTATTATTTTATTTTGATAACGCATATTCCACTTGCGGGAATTATTCTTCCTTTCATTTTATTTACTGCCTACAGGGCACTAACCGGCAATTATGCAAGGCATAGAAAGTTAGCAAGAATTACCTGGCCAATTTGGTTTTATGTGGCAGTTACCGGTGTAATTGTTTATTTAATGATTAAGCCTTATTATAATTAATTTCCCGTAAAAGTTTGCTTATAAGCCCAGTTCCGTATAAGGGTCCCAAAATATTTTTTCAAAATCCACCACTGTATCTTTTTCTACTTTTATTTTTTCTTTATTTAATAGTTCTTCCATTCGTGTTGGCGTTCCAAAATGAGCTTTGCCAGTCAACATGCCATTGCGATTTACCACACGATGCGCCGGAACTTTTGACCCTAAGCCATGAGCTCCATTCATTGCCCAGCCAACCATTCTGGCAGAAAGTTTTGTGCCTAAATAATTTGCAATGGCTCCATAAGAAGTTACCCGGCCTTTAGGAATTTGCCGCACAACGGAATATACGTCTTCAAAAAAGCTGTATTGCTTTGTAGTGGAACGTGGTGATTCCTTTGCTGGTGTTGCCCTTTTATTTTGCTTTTTTGCCATCATTTTTTTCGGCTATTAATTTACTTCTCAAAGGCTCATAAATATTTTCATATTCAAACGGACAATGCCTGCAACCGTTGCCACAGCAATAGCCCCTTTGCAGGTGATACTTTTCAGTAAATACCAGAAAATTATTTTCGTTGTAATAAAAATGAATTCCTTCTGAAAAATTATCGTCCTTCTTTTTCATTTATTTTCTTTTAAGAAATTATCCAGCGCTTCATCGGCATCAATTATTTCGCCTGGCAAAGAAAAACATAAATAGAAAATCTTTTTACTTTTTGCAATGTCAAGGCTTTCATAATGAGTCTTAATATTTAATTCAGGTGACGCTATTCCATCTTTATAAATATCATCATTATCCAAAATCGGAACAAGGTTATACAATTTTATAACCGCCTTTGTAAAATTATATAAGTCCGGCGAATCAGTTTTTAAATGAATTTTTCCGTTGCGTGCCAAAATATTTTTATAGAGACGGAGAAAGCGCGGATGAGTTAATCTTTTTTTTGCTTTGGAATACCTCAATTGCGGATCTGGAAAAGTGATCCAGATTTCTGATATTTCGTTTGCCTCAAAATAAGAATCGATTTTATGAATTTGTGTGCGAAGGAAAGCTACATTATTCAGGTTGTTTACCAGCGCAAATTTTGCGCCAACCCACATGCGGTTGCCTTTTACATCAACTCCAATAAAATTTTTGTTTGGATACAATGCTGCCAACCCCGTGGCATATTCACCTTTACCACAAGCCAGTTCCAGCACCAGCGGATGATCATTCTTAAAATGTTCATGCCATTTGCCCGCAAAGTTTTCGGGATACTCCAGCACATTTGCAAATGATTTTATTTCACTGAAACGTTGCAATTTTTTTTGGGCCATAGGCCGCAAAAATAGCGATACCGTTCTTTTAATATCGAATAGGATTTACTAAAATTCTATTTCATTTTCTAATACCTCCATATTATTCATTGTAGGATTTGTATTGATGTCGAAAACAAGATTCGCCTTCTTTTTCAGGTTGTTTACCGATTTTTTTCTGTTTCATACCTATGTGCTATTCGCAGTTCTGACGAAGGGTCATATTTTTACTTTAATAATTAAATAAAAATATTATGGAAAGAAATGATAATGATACTAATCGCTTCGGGGGCCAACGCACTCCAAGATTATGGAGCGGTATTATACTTTTGAGTGCCGGAGTTTTATTGTTGGCGTATAAAATGGGAGCTCCAATTCCCGGATGGTTTTTTACCTGGCCCGTGTTACTTATTGGAATAGGAATTTTAACAGGTTTAAAAAGCAGGTTTCGTAATCCCGGTGCTTTTATTTTGATCATCATCGGCAGTATTTTCCTGGTTGACCAAACTAGCCCCGAATTACATTTTCACAATTACATTTTACCGGTAATACTTATTGGCGTTGGGCTTATTTATATTACCAGGCCGAAGAACTCCTGTGCAAGCAAGGAAAGGAGAAAATGGAGAAATTTTGATTGGGAAAGCCATGCAAGTCTTGCTGGAACTGGAGCTATAATTAAAAACCCGGGCTCAACGGAGATGGATGATGCCGAGCATGTAGAAATAAATGCTGTATTGAGTGGCGTAAAAAAAATCGTGTTATCAAAAAATTTTAAAGGAGGCGAAATAAACGCTTTCATGGGCGGCACGGAAATAAACCTGCTCCAGGCAGATATTCAAGGCCCTATTGTTTTGGAAGTGAATAATGTTTTCGGAGGTACAAAATTAATCGTACCGTCTAACTGGGATGTGAAAAATGAAGTTACTGCGGTGTTTGGCGGGATAGACGATAAGAGAAATGTAAATACCGGTACCCCGGATGCTGGCAAAATATTAATTCTAAAAGGAACGTGCGTGTTTGGCGGAATTGAAGTAACTAATTATTGAAAACGATTTTGTTAGCCCTTAAAAACATATAAATCATTCACCTTATAAAATTAATTGTATGAAATGGTATCTTGCCAAACTTGTTTACAGAATCATTTGTGGTGAAGGCACGCATACTCCGCAGTTTGATGAGCAACTTCGTCTTGTATCTGCCGAAGATGATCTCCACGCTTTTCAAAAGGCACGAACTACGGGACATCTTGAAGAGGATAATTTTTTAAATAGCACAAAAAAACCTGTGCGCTGGAAATTTATTGACGTTTCGGAATTACATCCTTTGTCAGACCTAATAGATGGAGCCGAATTATATTCCAGGATTAGCGAAGAAGAAGAAGCGGATGTATACATAAAAATAACCAAACAACGGGCCACTCATATCCTGGAAAGCAGCATGCAAAAAAGCTTTCCATTAAATTAAATTTCTTTGGAAAACAGGACGACAGGCTTTAGGAAATTAGTATTCGCGGGAATCACTTACTGGGCGATAATAAGTATCGTTTATTCAATTATACTCACTGCTATTTTAAAAACGTATAACCTTACTGAATTAGAAATGGTTATGGAAGAAGTGGTAAATAACATCCTTCTTACCGGTAGCTGCCTGTTAATTTTTAATAACATGAGGTTCTACTTGCCGCGGCATGAAAAATATTGGTATGTGCTTACCATAAGCCTCGGGCTAAGTGCAATTTGTTCGGCATTTGCCTACGGGTTTCTTTGGATTATTTTTAGTAATGATTCACATTACATGTTTTCGCTTAAGCAAACTTCAGGCATCAGGTATGGAATTACTTTTTTATTAATCGGCTGCATGTCAATGATGAGCCTGCTTTGGTATACGCAGGAAGAACAAAAAGCCATGCATGAAAGAAAAGCAGATGCAGAAAGGTTAACAAGAGAAGCAGAATTATTCAAACTAAGGCAACAGTTACAGCCTCATTTTTTGTTTAATAGTTTAAACTCGATAAGCGCCCTCACAGGATCTCAACCAGAAAAAGCGCGGCACATGATACAGCAGCTAAGTGACTTCTTGCGAGGAACGCTAAAAAAAGACGAGCAGCAATGGAGCACGTTGGAAGAAGAGATTCAATATCTTGAGCTTTATCTTGATATAGAAAAAGTGCGGTTTGGCCATCGGCTTCAAACAAATATTGTTTTTAATGACGAAGTAAAGTACCTTAAAATACCCTCATTGCTGTTGCAGCCCGTGGTGGAAAATGCAATTAAATTTGGATTATACGATACAACCGGTGACGTATTGATCACACTTGAGGCAAGTAAAGAAAGTAATTATTTGAAGATTGCCGTGCAAAATCCATTTGATCCTGAAACATCCCAGCCGCTTAAAGGAACAGGTTTTGGCTTATCCTCAATTCAACGAAGGCTATTCCTTTTATTTGCAAGAAACGATCTTTTAATTACAAAAAAAGACGACACAAACTTTATTACAACCATATTTATACCCCAAGTAGCATGAAGGTTATAATTATTGACGACGAGCCGTTGGCAAGAAGCATCGTTAAGGAATATCTGCACGCGTATTCAAACATTGAAATAGTTGCCGAATGTAATGATGGATTTGAAGGAATAAAAGCTATTCAGCAATATGAGCCAGCCCTTATTTTTCTTGATGTGCAAATGCCCAAGATCAATGGATTTGAAATGCTGGAATTAATTGAAAACCCACCGGCTGTAATTTTCACTACCGCGTTTGATGAATTTGCGATAAAGGCTTTTGAACTCAATGCTACCGATTATCTTTTAAAGCCATTTAGTAAAGACCGGTTTAATAAGGCCATTCAAAAGTACCAGAATCAGCCAGCAAAGCCGGAGGCTATACCGGTAATTGAAACAGCTGCGCAAGGTGCAGGGCAGCGAAACAGGGTTGTTGTAAAAGATGGTAACAAAATAAAAATTATCCCGGTGAACCAAATACAATACTTGGAGGCCGCTGATGATTATGTAAAAATTGTAACGTCAGAAGGATCTTTTCTAAAAAAGAGGACCATGAATTTTTTTGAGCAATCACTGGCAAATCACAATTTTGTGCGGGTTCATAGATCTTATATTGTCAACTCTCAATTAATAACCCGCATTGATCCTTACGAAAAGGATAGCCATCAGGTATTATTAAGTAGCGGATCTAAAATTCTGGTGAGTAAAGCCGGTTATGCTAAATTAAAAGAGATTCTGGGAATTTGAGAGAACTAATGAATATGTTGAAAGAATTAGAAGCAAGTTTTGAACAAAAAATAAGAAATATTCAATTTCTTTGGTCGCTAAATGTTCAGTATTCTTGCGACAATATTCGGGAATTAGTTAATATTAGATACTTGCATTGTGTTTATTTGCGGAATATCTTCCCCCCTACACTTGTGGTATTGCGCAGGCAAACTAAACCTTAAAATAAATATTTTATAATGAACAGCCGCAGACTTTAACCTGTAAGCGCCTTTTAAAGGTAAAATTCTGTAAAATTTTGGAAGGATTAATCTTGCTTGTAAATAAAAAATTAGGCAATTAAATTAAATTCAGATATAAATA
>JBBRSV010000034.1:0-36476 GCA_038245055.1 Chitinophagales bacterium
AACCTGGATCTTTATGACAATGACGGGACAACATCATTAGGACACGTTGAAGTATTTAATGGTTATGGGAAGGCAAAAAATCTAATAACTGCTGATGGATTAGCTCCAGGAACCTATTATATAAAAGTGCAGAATTTCACCACTGCAGAGTTTGCGAATTACACAATTTCAGATACACTATTTACCACCCCGCTTGTTAACGATGTCGAGCCGAACGGCACCGCTGCCAGTGCGGTTGTTTTACCTCAAAATGGTAGCAAAACCGGGCATGTTGGCTATTATTACAACCACCTGAGGGATACTGCAGACTGGTACAAGGTAACCACTACAGCCGATGGCCTGTTACGTGTGTACCTGGCAACTGACAGTGGCAGCGTTCGCAGCACGAATTTCAGTGGTGGCACAAATCCATTGGATGTTAACCTGGATCTTTATGACAACGATGGCACGACAAAATTAGGACACATAGAAGTATTTAATGGTTTTGGGAAGGCCACAAATTTGATAACTGCTGATGGATTAGCAGCTGGAACCTATTATATAAAAGTGCAGAATTTCAGCACTGCAGAGTTTGCGAATTACACAATTTCTGATACACTGTTTACTACCCCGGTTGTTAATGACGCAGAGCCGAACGGTACTACAACAACTGCACTTAATTTGGCAATAAATAGTAATGTAACCGGTCATGTTGGGTATTACTATAACAACCTGAGGGATACAGCTGATTGGTATAAGGTAATTACCACGTCCACGGGGCCTTTGCGGATTATCTTAGAGACTTTAAAAGCCGGTATTTCCAGCACAAACGGCAGCGGCGGGACTAATCCACTTGATTTCACTATACATTTGTACAGCAGCGATGGAGCTACCCAATTAGGGTATAAAGAGGTATATAACGGATATAACCCAACCCGCGATTCTTTGATTGTAAACGGGCTTGCAGCGGGCACTTATTATATAAAAATTCAGCCTTTTTCAACTAATCAGTTTGGTGTCTATAAACTTGCTGACTTGGATGCTTCGGGTGCTCTGTTGCCTGTTACCTTCCTGAATTTCGACGGTAAATTGATTGATAACGGGGCGCAACTTACGTGGAGTACCGCAACTGAGATAAACAATAAAGGTTTTGAAATTCAAAAAAGTTTAGATGGCAGAAGTTTTGCTGGTATTGGTTTCGTCAAAGGAAGCGGCACTTCATCTCTTGTAAATAATTATAATTTTACTGACATAAAAGTATTGAGCGGCTATAATTATTATCGTTTAAAACAAGTAGATATTGATGGTAATTTCAACTATTCATCAACCATTCGCCTTGACTTCAAAAACTTTGATTGGGCTATTTTTGGTAATCCAATTTCAAGTAACAGTTGGATTCAATTACAGGTGGCTAAAACATCAAAAGTTGCCTTCGCGATTTATACAATAGACGGGAAACCTGTCAAAATAATTGATAAGGGAACTCTTTCGACAGGCACCTATAGCATTCCCCTGGATTTAGGAAATGTTCCGGCTGGTATTTACATTGTAAAATTGGTGTCAGATAAACAAACATTCTCAAAGAAAATTATTAAATAATCACATCATCATCAAATCTTAAAACCTCCGTTCGCGGAGGTTTTTTTTATTTTCTGACATTGCCCCAATGGAAGGAATTGTAATTATGAATAACCAGGAGGGTTATTTGTAAGTGAATTTTATTGCAAATTTAATTAATGCAAGGCTTAATTTTCGAACCAGGCACAAGGCAACTTTTGGCTGAATGCAGGGCAGGTATCGCAGGAATTTGAAATTCGTTCCAGCCTGTTTCTAATTAACCTATTTCGGTTTTGAAATTTTTTTGAAATTAAATCCTTACAAATAAGTAATGCAAAAAATTTTGAGACGATTTCTCACGATTTGCAAGCATTAAATTTAGACAAAAATTTAATTCAATAAAGGCACATTGCATTGCCAGATTTTTTTATCGTCCGCAAATAATTTCTCATTATCTCTAACGAAAATTTTAACTGGCAATGTAATCCAGGAAATAATATTTACGGCCTTTCATGCAGAGAACCATTAAAGTTGGTTAATCCGCTCTTCTTCCAAATCAATTTGGTAAACTTGCCAGCGGAGAATACTTTCATCTAATTCAGGGTCTTTATTTAGCCCGGCTAAAAACGTTCGCTGCCCTTCCAACACCTCGAGGTAATCTTGCTTAGCCTGCGCTGTTAATTTAAAATTTTCCGGCTGTTTTATTTTGCCTTCCCATTGTTTAACCATACGCTGTAAATGAGGTTCATTGAACAAACCTTTTTGCTGCTTTTCTTTGAGGAATGTTATTGTATAAACTGCGAGGTCATTTCTCAATTTCAATTTTGCTTCCTCCTCAGATATTTCATTGGTATTGTCAAAAAGTTTTGACCGCCTGATTAGATACGGTAATGTAAGGCCTTGGGCCAACAATGTAAGCAGGATAACCATAAATGTAATGAAGAGAATTAAGTTCCTGTATGGAAATGGCGTACCGTTTTGCAGTGTAATAGGTATTGCTAAAGCAGCAGCCAGAGATACTACACCACGCATTCCTGTCCAGCCCAATAATAAAGGCAGTTTCCACATTCTGCTCCGGTTTTGAATTCGGGGCATTACGCCGGGCCTGAATACAAGGGTTGCAGCCAGTGCAATATAAGAACAGATAATTCTTGCCGCTATCAAAATGGCGGTTACCAATAAGCCGTACTTAATAGCGGTGCCAAGAGGTATGCCATTTGCATGCAAGCCCTCAATTACCTGCGGCAGTTGCAGGCCGATAAGCATAAATACAATTCCATTCAAAATAAAAATAAAGGCTTCCCAAAAATTATATCCTTTTATGCGGCTGGCGCCTGATAGAAACACCAATCGCTTGTTTGATAAAAATAAACCTCCTGTTACTACCGCCAGTACGCCGGAACTGTGCAATTGCTCGGCGATCCAATAAAGAAAGTAAGGTTCTACCAGTGTGAGGGCGATATCTGAAGATGCATCAGTAGGTAATCGCTTATGCGCCTGCATGAATAACCAGCCAAAAAATAACCCGATACCAATGCCACCAATTAGCATCCATTAAAAACTCATTATTGCTGTTTGAAAAATAAATTGACCTGTGCCCACAGCCACCAGCGCAAAACGGAAAATAATGAGTGACGATGCATCATTAAACAAACTCTCTCCTTCCAGGATGGAGGCGGTGGTTTTAGAAATCTTCACAAATTTCATGATAGCTCCGGTACTTACAGCATCTGGTGGCGACACGATACCTCCGAGCAAAAAACCCAAAGCAAGTGTAAAACCAGGAATAAGATAGTTCGTAAAAAGCGCAACGGCTAACGCTGAAAAAAACACAACCAGGAAGGCAAAGCTGCTGATAATACGCCACCATTTTTTCATTTCTTTAAATGAAATTGACCATGCCGCTTCAAATAAAAGCGGTGGCAAAAAAATAAAAAATATCATGTTTGGATCTACCTCCACTTTCGGCAGACCTGGTATAAAACTAATAGTTAACCCAGCTACCACCAGTAACACCGGGTAAGCGATACGCAATTTGGTTGCCAGCATCTCAATCAGCACAATGGCCGCAATGAGCGCCAACATAAATGGTAATTGTTCATGCATTGTTGAAATAAATATAATTGAGCATTACGAATAGCAAATATAATTGAGTAAATGAGCTTTTTTGAATTCGATGTTTTAGTTGCCTCCTTATTTTTCGAGTAAGCCCTTCATTGATCTTTAGTGTGATTTTCGGATTTAAAATAAAATGATGTTTTTCAAAAAAATAATTTTGTAGCTTAGATTTTGCATTTTTGTTTACCGTATTTCCTGTGTCAACCTAAAATTTTTGAAATGGCCACAGTAAAATTTACCTACGCTTTAAAACGGTTCTTCCCTAACCTGAAAGAAATGACCGCCAGCGGAAACACGCTCCAGGAAGTTTTTAACGAGGTGGAAAACAACTATCCCAAGGTGCGGAGTTATCTACTTGATGAACAGGGAAGCCTGCGTGGCCATGTGAACATTTTTATTGATGGCAATATCATAGAGGACCGTGATGGGCTTTCTGACAGATTTTCGCCAAACAGCGAAATCTATATTATGCAAGCTTTATCTGGTGGTTAAATAATATTCATATTTATAAAATTTATGAAACAGACAATGTTGCTTGGCACCCGAAAAGGGCTTATCGCCTATCATTTACAAAACAATAATTGGAAAGTAGAAAACCTGTCCTTTGAAGGAGTGCCGGTTTCAATAGCTTATGCAGATGCCCGCACCGGCAACTGGTGGGCCGCCCTTGATCACGGCCATTGGGGTGTAAAACTACACCGATCCAAAAACAGGGGAAAGTCATGGGAAGAAGTGGCCGCTCCTGCGTACCCTGAAGGTGAGGAAGTAAAAGATGGAATAAAGGCTACCACCCGCTATATCTGGTCCATTGCCAACGGCGGAAAAAATTTTCATTCGAGGATGTGGCTGGGCACAGATCCTGGGGGCTTGTTTGTGAGCGCCGACGAGGGCAACAGTTTTGAATTAGTAAAATCTTTATGGGAACATCCAAGCCGCAGGACACAGTGGATGGGTGGCGGCCGCGACCTTCCTGGAATACATTCAATTGTAGTAGACCCGCGGAATGAAGAGCATATCTATATCGGCATCAGTTGTGCCGGCGTGTTTGAGACTATCGATTCTGGCAATACATGGCAAGTGCGTAATAAAGGCTTGCGGGCAGATTTTCTTCCTGATCCTGCCACTGATATTGGCCATGACCCGCATATTCTTATTGCGGCGCCCACCAACCCTGATGTACTTTGGCAGCAAAATCACTGTGGCATTTTTCGATCCATTGATGGTGGAAAAAATTGGGACGATATAAGTGAGACTGAAGGCCCCGCAACGTTTGGCTTTGCCATGGCAGTAGCGGAAGATAATGCTGAACAGGCATGGGTGTGCCCTGCAAATAGCGATACCACGCGCACGGCTATAAAAGGGGCTCTTTGTGTTTGCCGCACGGATGATGGGGGGAAAACATGGCAAAATTTTCATAAAGGATTGCCGCAGGAAAATTGTTTTGATATAGTGTACCGCCATGCATTAGCCATCTCTGGGGATGCACTCGCTTTCGGAACTACCACCGGCAACCTGTTCTTTTCTCAAGACCGTGGTGAAAGCTGGCAAACCATTAATAATTATTTGCCGATGGTGTATTCTGTTCAATTCGTTGAATAAAATTTTGTTGCAAAACAGCCAGGCATATTTTTTATTAAACAAAAGTCGACGCCAATCAAAGGGAAAAAATAAAGTAATATTTTCCTTCATGCTTGCAAATCTTAAATCATTTTTTATTAGACATGGTGGCATAGTAACTATCACGAATATCCAACATTAAAAGTGAAAAAATACAGATTAAATTTTGCCACGGTATTATTATTAGCTGCAATTTCGCTACCCATTTTCTCCCGGAAAATGATAGAGATGCCGTTGTATTCGTCTACCTGGCAAATGGTGGCCCGCTCGTGCCAATTCTTTTTAAGTTACCGATATTTTGACAACTCTTTTTTGCAGTCATTATCAAACACCTGCCATTTTCTCCCTCGTAATCCTCTATGTCGGTTGTTCCCAACATGTGCTAATTATATATATTTGAACTATTTAAATTGAGAAAGTCATTTCTGTGCAATATTTTTTTAGAAATATGCATGGGTTGTAAACAAATGTTAATTATTATGGTTACTCATCATAATTTCATCACATCGACTTCAATTTAATATGTAACCATAAACCTAAACTTATGAATCGAAAAGCACCCCTACTTTTAATTTTTACCTTTTTCTTACTTTCATCCATCGTAGCGCAGCAACGCATCACCGGAAAAATATTTGATTTCAATGGAATGCCACTGCCCGGCGCCTCTATTGTAGTCAAGTCCACAAAATCAGGCACAACTTCAGCCACAGATGGGAGTTTTTCGCTTTCTGTAAAGGCTGGCGCTAAATTGGTTGTAAGCGCTGTGGATCATGAAAGTGAGGAGATTGCCGCAACGGATAATATGGTTATTAAGTTAACCGGCAACAGCAGAACGTTGAATGATATTGTTGTAACCGGCGTTGGAGTTGCCACCAGTAGAAAAAGAGTTGCAATTGATGTGGCATCAGTTAATCCTAAAAACTTTGCCAAGAGTGCAACAGCGTCGATTGAACAGGGACTTACCGGGCAAATTGCCGGTGCGCAAATTCAGCAAACCAGCGGCCAGCCAGGTGCCGCATATAATATTATTCTTAGAGGCGTCAATAGCCTGGGCAACAGCCAGCCATTAATATTGGTGGATGGTGTTGAAGTGACTGACTTATCCACACTTGATCCTGCCAACGTAGACCACGTAGAGGTGGTGAAAGGTGCTGCCGGTGGTACTTTATATGGCGCGCAAGGTGCTAACGGAGTTATACAGGTGTTTACTAAAAGAGGTTCGTTAAATGGAAAACTGAGTATTTCCGGAAGTTCCAAAGTAAGCATTGATAATATTTTACGCGGCCATTCAATTCTCGCTAAATATCATCATTATGTTACCGACGCTAGTGGAAATATTTTGAATTCAGCGGGCAAAATTATTTCCCGTGACTCAACAGGTGCATGGACTGACCCCGCTGTTGCAGACCCAGGTGCCTTTCCCGAAACTGTGAATAATAAAACGTATAACATCCCGACTTTTAACCACCTGGATCAGGCGTTTCGCCAGGCATTAACTTTCAATCATTCGATAAGCCTTTCCGGCGGCGGAAACAGCATTGATTATTCATTCATTGCCTCGAGGCTGGACCAACAAGACGTATTTAGCAATAAATACTCAAGGGATAACATGTCTATAAACCTGGGGTTTCATTTGTTCAAAGGTTTCACCATCAGAACCTCAACGCAAGGTATTATCGGTGAAAATAATTTGCTGAATGGAAACCGTTTTGCCGTACTTAATGCCTACCCCTGGGTAGACCTGAACTGGAGGGATTCTACAGGACACAGGGCAATCAAAACGTCGAACTCTTCTAATCAAAACAATTCATTGTCAGAACAGGAATGGCATCAACATAAAACGCAAACATTAGCCATTGTTCAAAATTTCGATGCCAATTATAAGATCAACCGCTTTATAGAACTTGATTTTAAATATGGCATCAATTATAATACTAATGATGGCAATAATATGTATCTGAATCAAAGCGCTGATTTGCAATCCTCGCTTCATTGGGGAGCTGACAGGCAGGGAAGTATTACCAATTCCACCTCAAGAGATACTTATACCAATGCATTATCAACTATATATTTGAAGACGGATTTCCAAAAGGATTTCCATTCCAGGTTGCCAATTACTACGGTTACACAGGTTTCTTACGATTGGCGAAAAGATAATTACAAAAGTTATTATGCTGAAGGAATACAATTACCTGTTTATCCTCCTTCCAACATCAACGTAGCGCAAATAAAAACTGCCGGGGATTACAACTCTGCTTTTACAACATTTGGTGTTTTGTTTAACCAGACGATAGATTACGGAAATTTATTTGGAATATCAGCAGGCGTGCGTTCTGACTATTCATCTGAATTTGGCGCTGGCTCCAAGCCATTTACTTTCCCAAGAGGAACTATTTATTTCCGCCCTTCGGAATTTATGGGCCATCATTTTATTGCCGATTGGAAATTAAGAGCAGCTTATGGTGAAGCGGGCATACAACCTGACCGCTACCAGCGCCAGGTAACTTTTGATGTAAATACATTGGGAAACAGTGTAGCGCTGTCCCTGCCAAATGTTGCCAGCAACGCTAACCTTCGCGTGCAGGTAAGTAAGGAGCTAGAGGTTGGAACTGATGTATCCTTAAATCTTTTCCAGGGAAACTGGCTGCACACTGCTTCGTTCAGTGGTACTTATTGGAAGAGAACATCTGACGATATTATTCAGCAGGCAAATGTCTCTGCGTCATCAGGCTTTAGCAATCGTGTCGACAACTTAACTACGATTTCTTCAAAAGGCCTGGACCTTTCATTGGATGCTACCATGTATAATTCTCCTAATGTTGTTTGGAACCTTGGCGTGCGCTGGGGATTCACTAACAGTAAGATTGATAAGATTTCCAATGGACTGGATATAATAGTTGGTGACTTTGCGCTGAAGCAAGGCCAAAGCCTTGGTATATTTTACGGCCAAACACCTTTGCACACGCTGGGCCAATTAAAGAAAGATGGAAAGACACCGTATATAGCTGCGGCACAACAACAGTTTTATACATTAGTAGATGGCAACGTGGTGGATACAAGAACAAATAACGTAAAGCTAACTGCGGCTGATGATTTATCAGTAATAGGAAATGCTTATCCTGATTTTACCGCTTCCATGTTTAATACGGTTACACTATACAAAAAACTTACTATAGGTTTTGAATTTGATTGGGTACATGGCAACAACATTTATAACCAAACCAAACAGTGGTTGTACTCGCCTGCAGGCGGCTCTGGTGGCGCAGGTGGTATTTCCAGTGATTTTGACAAGCAGGTTACTGTCAACGGAAAAACCGGCGCTTATGTAAATTACTATCAAAGCCTTTATAATTTGGTAAAGCCAACATCATGGTTTGTTGAAAACGGTTCTTTTATCCGGCTTAGGGATGTCTCTGTTACGTATGATTTCACCTCAAACCTAAATGTGAAATGGCTGAATAGATTATCAATAACTGCGTCAGGCAGAAATTTGCTGACCTTCACAAAATATACAGGTCTTGACCCAGAGAACACCAGCGCTGTAGATACACAGGGAAATACCTTGTCAGGTATTGGTATCTCAAAAGGCATTGACAACTTCGGTATCCCCAATTTAAGATCATACCAGTTAGGAATCAACTTTGGGTTTTAATTAAACTTCATTAAACGTAATTAATCATGAAAAAACATATTTTTATTTTATTGGCAGGTATAACAATCTTTGCGTCTTGCAAGAAGGAGTCGCTTCAGCTGGCAAATCCTAATAACCCTACGCCAACGTCGCTAACTACGGAGGCAGGGTTAGAATCTTTTGCACAGGGGATATTTTCAAAATGGTTGGCCAATGTTCCCGGTGAAGGTTCAACGAATATCATGCAAGTAGCTTTAGCTATACAAAGTAATATGGGTGATGAAGATTTTTCTCCCTGGGCCAACTGGGGCATGCGCTATCCGGCAAACGTTACCTCCATCACCTTGCCTGCTCCGTATAATACAAAATGGGTAAACCCAACGGGACTGAGTCAACAGGCTATTTTAGCGTCCAACAACAGCAGGCAGGCGGGTGAAGCAAATTCCCTGCAGTACGAATGGAATGTCTGCAATTTTATGAATATTCAGTCTAACACGTTATTACAGGCATTAAATAATCCTGCCCTATTAATTTCGGGCGATACTACTACTAAAAAAGGCATACTCCGGGCGTGGGGTTATTGGTGGAAAGGCTATGCCTATTCCCGCCTTGGCTCGATATACATCTCTGCAATTATTAATGATGAACCCGGTACCGGTATCACTAATGGAAACTTTGCAGATCACAATGCCGTTATCACTCAAGCCAATGCCAATTTTGATAAAGCGGCCGCAATTTTGGGCGGCTTAACCGAAACGGCAGATTACGATTTTGTGTTTAAAAACATTGTACCGAGCTTTAATTTAAACACACGTATAGTAACGCCGGCCATGTGGGTAAGGCAAATAAATACGTACAAGGCGCGCAACTTTTTAGCCAATCATAAAGTAGCTACAATGACAACCGCTGACTGGGCCACCGTTACAACATTGGCAGCAGACGGAATGATTAAGGGTGACAATTCATTTTATTTTGGAATGGCGCCAGGTGGCACCAACGACCTTTCTTCAAATTTTTATCATCCCTATGCTTTTCATTCCTATGGCAATGGTTTTGCCTGGGTAAGTGAAAGGTTGATACAGGACTATAAACCTACTGACCAGAGATTGTTGAATAATTACGTCCCTTTTCCCGGGGGACCGGTTGTGAACGTAAGGAACCGGGGCATCCAATTCGGAACAAGGTGGAATGTTGTGGATATTGAAAATGGAGGAAATTACGCTACCGACAACAGTGTTGGAGCTGTTAGCATTGCAGGTACATGGGAAGAAAATTCACTGATGATAGCTGAAGCGAAAATTCGCACAGGTACTGATATTGATGGCGGACTTGCTTTGGTAGATGCAGTTCGGAGTGCTCAAGGAGCCGGGCTGCCTGCTGTTGCTAATACCGGGCTTTCACAAACACAGGCAATCGAAGAATTGAGAAGCGAAAGGCGGGTAAGCCTTTATTTACGCGGAGTGTCGTTTTATGATGCGCGCCGCTGGGGAGTTACTGCCTCCGTTGCCAATGGAGGCGGCCGGGCAAATGCAAACGTACTGGTACCCGGAAGCCTGATCAATAGTACAACGGCTACCATACTTCCCTGCCTGGTGGATTATAACTATGTGGATTATTGGGATGTGCCACAAAATGAACTGGACTTTAATAATGCGTCAGGCACATCAGCCCCCATAAAAAATTAAAATAGTAATTTGAGAAAAAGCGGTGGACACTAACAGTTTAAAATATGGGAGGAACAAAATTGAATAGTTTCAGTTTTGTTCCTTTTTTTAGCTTCATAATTCAAATGAGTTTTTATTGAAAAAAACTTTAACTAAGTACAATTATTATATCATGAAAAAGAAATTGCTTTTACTTCTTATTGCCGGCGCATCACAACATTTGCAGGCGCAGCAGATTATTGAGCGCGACCCAGAGATAGCCGGAATGGTGAAAGAGGTGTCGCCGGACTCTTTAAAATCATACATCTCCACGCTGGTTGCCTTTGGCACGAGAAGTACACTGAGTACGCAAACAGACGCTCACCGTGGCATTGGTGCCGCAAGAAAATGGGTCCTGAGTAAATTTCTCCAGTTTGCCAAAGAATCAAATGGCCGCATGACCGCCTTTATTGACACAACTACTTTAAAACCCGATGGCCAGCGCATAGATGCGCCGACAGTTTTAGGCAATGTAGTGGCGACATTAAAAGGAACTGATGCAGCAGATGACCGGGTTTTTATAATAAGCGGGCATTTAGATAATATGCGTACAAATGTGATGGACCGTACGGGTGATGCACCGGGAGCCGATGATGACGGGAGCGGTAGCTCGGCCGTGCTGGAATGTGCACGTATCATGAGCAAACATTCTTTTCCGGCCACGGTAATTTTTGTTACAGTTAGCGGCGAAGAGCAGGGTTTATTTGGCTCAACCTTTATGGCTAATAAAGCAAAGGCGCAAAACATGCATATCGAAGCTGTACTCAATAATGACATCATGGGAAGTAATAATAGTAATCAAACCAACATCATCAACAATACGCAAGTGCGTGTTTTTAGCGAAGGATTGCCCTATTTTGAATTAGATAAGAAAGCAAAAATGATCCGCCAGCTTGGCCTGGAGAATGATGGAATTTCCCGCCAGTTAGCCCGCTACGTAAAAGAAATCGGCGAGCGCTATGTAGACAATCTGCAAGTGGTAATGATTTACCGCAACGATCGTTTTTTACGCGGAGGCGATCATACACCGTATGTTGAAAACGGCTTTGCCGGTGTACGCATTACCGAGATGAATGAAAATTTTACACGCCAGCACCAGGATGTGCGGATAGAAAATGGTATACAGTACGGAGATTTACTGCAGCATATCGACTTTGAATACCTGCGAAAAAATACCGCGCTCAATCTTTCAAACCTTGCTAACCTGGCCAAGTCGCCGGCCAGGCCAGAAGCGGTAAAAATAGATGTAAAAGAATTGGGCAATACTACCAACCTTAATTGGATGCCGCCTAAAAGCGGGAAAGTAAAAGGTTATTACGTTATGATGCGGGAAACTACCAGCGCCTTTTGGCAGAAGAAAATTTTTACTGAAAAACAGGAAATTATTTTACCATATTCGAAAGACAATTATTTCTTTGCGGTACAAAGTGTTGGCCAAGCTGGTAATGAGAGCCTGCCTGTAGTTCCGGTAGTAAGCAGGTAAGAATTGGATGGCCACAGCCTACCTCTTTTTTTATGAACAAAATATATTAATAAAGAACTGGCTTATACCTTCCCCAGGTGATTTATGGTGAATTATATCTTCAGAACATTCCCTAATAAAGTGCGGCATAGCTAAAAATGTTATTGAATTTGCTGGCAAGATCTATTAATAATTATTAATTCCCATTGCAATGAAAGCCAATTTAAAACGAAAAAAAATAAACAACCCATCAAAATCTTAATCTGTAGTTCAGCCTCAGCAACTACTTAACATTTATGTCAACATCACACGACCTGCCACCGAGGGGCGCGGGCCCAATTATAAATGGTGTAACAGTAAAAGTGCCAACGACAAGTGGTGTGCCACTTCCCTGCAACGCTACACTGTAATTACCGGGCGCAGGAAATGTTCCTGAGGCGGAAAATATCATTCCATTTATTTTGTAGGTAGAGATTGTATAATTACCCTTTATAGTAGCATACGGCGACACCGTTATAGTGTTGGAACTATTTAAGGGAATACCTGCCGTATAATAACCCTGGATAGATTGTGGTGAACAATAAGCCGATCCATTTGATATTCCTGATTGCAGTACATAAGTCGCTAGCGGGTCAGCGTTTTGCACTGCAATGCTGAAGCTGCATTGTGATGAATCGGCCTTCACCTTAAAAAATAAAAAACCCGCAGCACTGGCAGAGCCACTGGCATACAGTGTTACAGTTTGTGCGCCGATAGCGCTAAATGTACCTGAAGCGGAGAAGCTAACACCACTCACAGTATCAGTTGAAATTGAATAGCTTCCCGGTGCGGAAACAACAATCTGTAAAGAAACGGTGTCAGATGCATTGAGCACCTGGCCTTCGATAAAAGTGCTTTGAGATGAAATGCTGGCACAATCATTAGGATCACCTATCAGCATATAGGTTGCGGGTGCTTTCATTAAAACAGTGACGGTAAAAGAACAGCCATTATCTCCGGGAATTTTTATAGAAAAAGTTCCTGCGGATTCGGGAGTGCCGGCACACTGCAGGGTGACAACATGCATCCCTGTATCGGTAAAGGTACCCGATGATGTAAATGAAATGCCATCAACCGGGGTAGTAAAAATTGTATAGTTACCCGCAAAGGTTACGTCAGCATTTATCTTTACTGTATTTGTTACATCTGTTCTTTTTCCTTCAATGTAGAAACCTGAAAGCACCGCAGGCACGCACGTTGTAGGCGATCCGCTGATGGTGTATTGTGCCTGTGCCCCACCCTCGATACTGTATTCTTTTTTGCAGGAAGTAAACAGGAACGCTGCGATAACAAGCGTAAACGCACATAAATAAAAAGAAATTCTTCTCATACCGGTAACAAATAATTGAAGCTAAAATCAGGTATTTAAAAATACAATTTTTGTGGCTTTGTGATACTACAGATTTTATTCGGGGCGATAACTGGCTTATAAATTTATTACGGTTATGTATCTCTGCAAAAGCAGGCATACAAATTTCCCATTTTCCGTGAAGAAAAATAAAGGGGGAACCCTGTTATTGCCATTTGAAAATTTTGAACACATCACTAAGTTGCACTATTAGTTTAGATAAATTAATATGCCTTAGAAGAAACTTTAAAATATTACATAAAAATCTTTGGGGAAATCATACTTAGAGAAAGATACGAGCACTCAAATTACCCGTCTTTTTAAAATATAACGTCAAGGCCTACACGATTTTAAATCGATACCTGATGCATGCAGTCAAACAATAATTATTTATGATTCCACCAATAAGTAAACTTTAATAAAATAGCCCTGTTTCTCACCACAAACGGAGTGATTAAATAATTATCGGTGTACACCAGGAACAAGTCTGAAGCAGGATTGTAGCGCCATTGAAATCTTGCATTAATATTTGTATTATTTAATTGTTGATTATACTGAACATAGGTAGTAAAAAAAAGTTTATTGGTCATTGTGAAATCTATTTTGGGGCCAATGAGCCAGAATGAAGTTTGATTCCACGGGGCGGGCAACAGCAAATTATTATAGGTAGCAAATATCGAAAGGTTTAGGAAGGGCTGGAACCGGTAGCCTGCAGTGCCGCTTAGCGTTAACTTATCGCCATGAGCATAGTAACCGCCATATCGAAACGAAAAACTGTAGTTGAAAAGACTTTGCGGTTTAGAAACAAAATCGGCCCCTATTGTCTTCCACCAATAACGAACGTTAAGCTGGAGCGAATCTTTACCCGTATGTGTTGGATCAAATGGAAAAAGTACCTGAACAAAATCGTGGGTGAAAACCGGGGCAAAAACAGCTTTGCTTCGAAAGGTTATTAAATACGTTAGCATCGCTTCATGGTCTGTTTTTTTGAATTTTTCATTAAAGAAGTAATTCATGTTTAATTGGGGACCATGCGTTAAAATACTTCCGCTTTTAGGAAAAAATGTATAGGATACCTGCGGATTAAGTTTTATATAGCCAAGTCGGGGAACATACCCAACTTCAGCGTTGTAATTTTTTCCAATGTATTCATAGGCGCCATTTATGAGCCATTTTTTTCCAGCATATTGAAGATTTCCCGCCTGTGTTAAAGCATCACCTGTTTTGCCAGGACTAAATGCATGCAGGTACAACAATTTACCCGTCCAAAGATTATTAAAAGATGTAAGGTTATATTCTAACCCGATATTTCTGTTATATGCTGAATATTGAGGAAGTGTAGAATCCTTACCGGGACTATATTTGATTGACTGCTTATTAACGAAGAGGAAATTCAGATTTGATCTTGAAAAAAAATTTCTTTGTAAGGCAACTACGGCAAAGTTCTGTTGTGGCAACCCAATAGAATTCTGTTTGGCAGTTTGCATATCCATCACGGTCATTCGCCAGTTGCGATTGATCTTGCCGCTTAACCTTCCTCCATATTCAATGGGAATACCCAATCCAATACGGCGCGAAAAAAATGGCCGGATATCGGAATAACCGAAGTTGTTTATCTGGTCTCCGTTTTCAAGAAAAAATTGCCTTTTTTCGGGGAAAAATAATTCATATCGGTCGAGATTGGTAACCTGTTGATCCGCTTCTACCTGGGAAAAATCCGGGTTTACTGTAAGATCAAGATTTAATGACGACGTCACAGCCACCTTAGCATCCAGGCCTACCTGGTGTTTAAATTCGCGGGGCGAATTGGGAAGAAATTCTTTTGTTGGGCCTGTTAATACATAAGGTATCAGCGAAATATTGGTTTTAGGCACAGGAGGCGCTTTGTCCCAAACTAACGTTCCCGTATACGCGAGAGCAGCCGTCGGAAATTGTCTTGGAATAGGTGTCCAACTTGATTTTTCTGTTGTTTTCAAATCATTGCGGCTGAAATTTATTCCCCACTTCTTTCGGTCTTTCTTATACCGTAAAGTTTTAAAAGGAATGGCCATTTCCAATACCCACTTATCAGGATAATGCTTTACTGCCGATTGCCATTTATTATCCCAGTTTAAATCTACGGAACCACCCTGGTACATTAATCCATCCCATTGAGCGCCCGCTGCGTTTGTGCCAAAAGCAAAACCGTTAGTCTGGTCATCGAAGGGATCTATAAACACTATAAAATTGTCATTTTTCTGAAAATTAAAATCCCTCCTTAATGATTCTACCATATCCGGACCGGGCAATGCATTGTGGCAGACAGCCAACAGGTAAATATTATTTTTATCATAAGTCATCGACACTTCAGTTTTTACCCGGGCACGGCTTGTATCCATCGGAAGAACCTCAAAAAAATCAGCAGCAACGTCGCTGGTTTTCCAGGCATTTTCACTTGCTACTCCATCGATGTGTATCGCTTCAGTTGTTGGGTAAATATTAAATGTGTACGAACTATTTTTTTTCTGTGCCGAAACGGCTATACATAACATACACGTATAAACGAGGAGTAATTTTTTTTTCAAAATCTAAATCCTTTTAAAACAATTAAATTAATAAGAATCACTATTCGAGCACTGTGAATCTTACATCAGGTTCTTATAAATGTAAGAATAACTTTGTGCTATACCATCAAAGCGCGAACCCTGGCATTTGTCCAGACCATTGGCTTTTAACATCTTTGAAAAAGAAGCAGGTTCCATACCATAAAATTTTTACGTGCTAAATATATATAATTGTAAACTGATTAATGATGACTTAATTTTAAAATCTTTTAAAGCCAAAAAAATGCGCGCAGAAAGCACCCGCAAAACAAACTCTATCGGTTACCGCTAGCTGTCCTTTAAAAGAAATAGGAAGTTCCGCGGCAGCGCTCAGGCTGGAAGGTTGGAATATTGAAACAAAAAATGTTGAACTACTTTATTAATGAAAATATTTTCTATTGCAAAAAGATTAATTATTAAAAATTAACACCCATTTTTAAAAACCAAATTATATGAATAGCAATTTCATTTCCCATTATCAGAGAACTCTCTCCTGGAGTTTAAAATTTGTTTTCCCGCTTTTTTGTATCCTTATTTGTTATAGCAGTTTTGCACAGCATGCGGTTGGTATTTTTGATGACAACCTGGACATAGGCAATCCTAAATTAAAGGGATCGGCTAGCTACGACGAGGCAAATCAAATTTATAACATATCTGGCGCCGGGTCGAACATCTGGTTCAATAGGGATGAATTTCATTTCGTCTATAAAAAAATGAAGGGTGATTTTATTCTTACTGCGGATTTTGCATTTACCGGGGATACTGTCGGCGTCGTTGGCCACAGGAAGATTGGCTGGATGATCCGCGAGTCTACCGACGAGGCCGCAGCCAGCGCGAACGCCTGTAAGCATATTGACGGCCTTGTGGTGCTCCAATGGAGGCCTTATAAAGGAATGTTTATGCGTGATCCGGAAGAAGAAAGGTTTTACCCCAAACAAGGCGGACAAACTATACAACTGGAGCGAATTGGTAGAACAATCACTATGAGAATTGCTCATCCCGGTGAGCCACTCCAATTGGTTGGTTCCTGCGAAACAGATGCATTGAATGGTGAAGTTCTCGCGGGGATTTATATATTAGCGCATGATTCAAATGCTGTTGCTCATGCAAAAGTGTGGAATCTGCGCATTGATAAGCCCATGTTGCATCCATACACTTCTAACCCGCACGCAATTATACCCCCGGTGAAAGATGTATTTGGCTGCCGCCTTGAAATACTGGACGTTGCCAATGGTAACCGTAAGGTTATCTATGAAGCCGCGGAACATTTTGAGGCACCGAACTGGATGCCAGGCGGAAAAAAATTGCTATTGAATGAAGGCGGATCGCTATATACCATTCCGGTAGAAGGCGGAAAGCTGGAGAAATTAAATACGGGATCAATTAACCGGATCAATAATGATCACGTAATTTCTTTTAATGGAAAAATGCTGGGTATCAGCAGCGGCAGGGAAGGGCTACCCGGAGGTGGATCTACCGTGTATACGTTGCCGTTAGCTGGCGGCGATCCGCGGTTAATTACTGATAGCACGCCCTCGTATTTGCATGGCTGGAATCCAAACGGAAAAGAAGTGGCGATAGTAGGCAAGCGAAACGGCAGTGATATTTATAATTTATACAAGGTTTCTTTGGGGGACAGGAAGGAAACTCAATTAACCGATAATACCAAAGGCCACGTGGATGGGCCGGAGTATTCGCCCGATTGTAAATACATTTATTACAACGCCAATGCCTCCGGAACGATGCAGATATGGCGGATGAAACCGGACGGCACGCAGAAACAACAACTTACTTTTGATGAATACAACAACTGGTTCCCGCATATTTCACCCGATGGCAGATGGTTGGTTATGATCACTTTTCCTTATGATATTGACCCCGCGGGTCATCCGGCCTACAAGCAGGTTATGCTAAGGCTTATGCCATTAAAGGAGGCCGGTGCACCTCACGTAATAGCTTATTTATATGGAGGGCAGGGAACGATCAATGTGCCATCATGGGCCCCGGATAGCAAGCACCTGGCCTTTGTAAGTAATTCTGAACCGGTAAACTAAATCCAATTACCGGGAACGGACGGTCAGTGCCATTGAAAATGTAAAGGCTTTATCATCCGGTCAAATAATAATGGCATCAATATTACTAACGGAACAGAATACCTTTATACCATCCGCATCATTAACCTTGTGCCAGTCAATAACGTATTTTATTCACGATTAAACAATTAATACATCATGAAATCAGCAAGACTTCTTTTCATTTTTTTTATTTTTCAATTAACCTTTTGTTTGTCTGCTTCAGCGCAGAAGCAGTTTAAAGCACTCCTCGTAACCACTACAAAAGGGTGGCATCATGAATCCATTGACCAGGGCGTGTTGGCCCTGCAGGAATTAGCCAGGAAGAATTTTTTTGACCTTGTGCTGTTCGAAGACCCCAACAGTATTACCGACAAAAACCTGGAACAATACCAGGTGGTGATATTTTTAAATACAACGGGTGATATTTTTGATTCAGCACAGCAAAAAGTTATGGAGCGCTTTATCCAGGCCGGTAAGGGATTTGTTGGTATTCACAGTGCTTCCGATACTGAATATGGCTGGGACTGGTATACCAAACTGGTGGGCAGAATGTTTCATATTCATCCCGTTATTCAAACTGCTGTACTCGATGTGGTTGATCCCACTTTCCCAGGCTTGCAAGGTTTTGCCGGCCATAAACTATGGACGGATGAATGGTATGAATTCGGTCCCGAGAATACACCGGGCCTTAATTATATACTCGCAGTAGATGAATCCAGCTACAATCCTAAAGCTGATTGGGGCACAAAAAAAGGAGTGGGTATGGGAAAGTTTCATCCAATTGCATGGTACCACAACTATGACGGCGGCCGTGCATTTTACACTGCTTTGGGCCACATGCCCACAGACTTTACTGATCCCATATTTTTAAGCCACGTATATGCGGGCATTTTTTGGGCGGCAACCGGAAAAAAATAATTACCTCCATTAATTACCCGGCTTAATTTTTTGGCGATAAAAATTTAAAGTGTCGCTTTGTAATTGACATGGCTTTTTGAAATTGCTTTTCATGATAAGAAATACTACATCTTTTAATTCTATTCCCTTATTTATTGCCTTACATGGCTGGTATATTATTTTGGCTAATTTCAATCCATGCTAGTCAAGTTATTTGGACGCGCGCTTTTGAAACAAAGCATTTTAAAAAATGACGTAAAGTATTACTTTGTGATTGACATGGCTTTTTGAAAATAGATTTCATTTCGGACTTTTGTAAAAAGCACAAGCATGGCTAACGCACACGGCTAAACGACGAATTTATCGCCAGCGAAAATTACCATGTTTCTGAGGAAATTATGACATACACTGGTCATTAGACCCACGCCAGTGCAGTGTAAAAATGCTATTCAATTTTAATTTGACTTAACTACTTTAAATGACGATTCCCCTTGCGATGTGATAACTGTAAGTATATAGACGCCTGTTGATAATCTATTCGCTTGCGGTATATCTATGGTGCTGGTTCCTTTTGGTATTTGTTGATAGTGCCTGTACAACTTCCTGCCGCTTATGTCAGAAAGTACAAAAGAAACGTTATCGCGAAGCAGGGATTTAATGGTAACCGAAAGTTTTTCTCTGAACGGATTAGGATTGATTACAATGAAATTTCGAGGATCATTTATAGTCAATTTTATTATGACACTGTATTTGAAACTTTCATCAAGCTGTATACTTCTTAAACGGTAATACCATGCAAATGCAAGTGAAGTATTGATATTATCGCTGTAACTATAGTTGGTGCCCCCTGTGTTGGAAATTTGCTTTATAGGAGTAAAAGTGTTTCCGTCTATGCTTCTTTGTAGTTCGTAATAGCTGGTCTGGCTCTCATTAGTCACTTTCCAGTATAATTGATTAACGCCTTCATTATTTTGTCCTGTAAAATTAACTATCGTTACCGGCAACGATCCGGCTTCGGGCACTTCTACAAAAGCTGATCCATAATAAGGACTGGCACCATTGGTGCTATTGAAATCTGACAGCTTCGTATATGTATGCGTGATAGGATCTAATGAAAAGATAACGCCCGAATCAATAGCGCCTCCAGTATAAGTCATCCCATAAAACTTTCCATCGCCTGCCTGCACCAGGTTTCCAAAGGGATTTCCGCCATTGGTATTATCAAAATCATATAACTTGGTAATTACAGAAAGAGACGGGTCATAAGAAAAAATAATACCAACCTTATTAATACCACCGGTTGATGCTGTAGCATATAATTTATTATCTCTCCCTTTAACAAAACTACCAAAAGGGTAGGCACCACCTCCTCCATTTTGAATAAGGTTCATGGAAAAATTTGTATTAGGATTAAAGGAAAAAATTACGATTCCTGGGGCTGGAGTGGGATGCGTCTCGTAAGGAGCCATTCCATACAAGTTGCCATCACTTGCTTCTACAAGACTCCCATAACAAGAGGCTCCATATGTTTTGCCTAAAAAGTCATAAAGTTTGGTATAAATATTATTTTCAGGATTATATGAAAACACAACTCCGTAGGGACTGTTATAAAGTGGCGATAAGCCCCCAGCGGACGTTACGCCGTAAAGTAATCCATTTTTTGCCTGTACCAGGCTGCCATATGGATTAGCTCCGTCATCGAAATGAAAGTCTGTTAGCTTTGTGTAAATTGAAGTAACAGGATCAAAAGAAAAAATAACACCATAGTTCATCAATCCTCCCGCGGAAGTCATTCCATAAAATTTTCCATCTGTCACCTCAATAAGACTTCCAAAAGGAAAGGCACCGTCCGCGCCATTAAAATCTTTGAGATTGGTATAAACATTCGTTGCAGCATTATAGGAGAATATATTTCCATCTCCGTAAGTCCCCCCTGCTGAAGTCATCCCATAAAGCTTTCCGTTGCTTGCACGAAGAAAGCCCCCCGAAGGATGAGTTCCTGTTTCGTTATTAAAGGATTTCGCAACTGTTACATCCTTTGTCGAGGGTGAAAATTTTATGATAGTGCCGGCCTTGTTGTCTCCTCCGTAAAAGGTAGGGCCATAAAGTGTTGTTTGCCCGTGACTATTTAACGTGATTGCAATAAAAAAAGTAATTAAAAGGAAATTTCTTTGCATGGTATTTTTTTTAATAAGAGGTTGCATTATCCGTTTGGGGCAGATAATTATTGTTACAAATTATGCAAAGCATAAACTTTGGTTGTATAGCCTTGGTTAAAAAGAAGAATTGGAGAATACCTTTCGAAGGATATTTTGGAAAAGGTCCGGTTTTTCTGCGTGGGACTGTCGCCAAATATATAAATAAAAGTTCATTGTTATTGCTAGTTTTTTCTTTTGATCCGCCATAACCTCCTTCGACCAAGCATATAGAAAGTTTCGCTGGCGCAACTTTGTCGGTTAGCCATGTGCGTTAGCCATGTGCGTTAGCCATGCTTGCGACCGAATTAGAAAGATGCTATAGTAGTTGCTGAGTATTTTGCGAGATGAAAATTTAGTCAAATTAAGTTATAGTTTGTAATACTGGAACAAGTTAGCTAAACCCAAAGCTAAACCTCAAAACTTGCGCCATTAACCGGGTTGTATGGAAATGACAATTTCGATCCTCAATACTTTGAAGTCATTGCTATTATTAAAATCTGTTCTTCTGCAAATACCGATGCTAACTAAAATCAAAAAAAATTCACCCTTCCGATTTCGGAAAGGCAAGAACACTTTAACGCCTCTTTATAAAAATTAAAGTAATTCGCATAACTTAATAATATATGTTTGTAAAAGATGAGCACGAATAAAATATATAACACAACCAGGTACGCAGGTATTCCACTGGTACTTGATATGAGCGATTGTTATACGTGGTCATTCCCGGAATTTCTTCCGTTCTGCTCACAGCTTTATTATTTCTCCAGCTATAAAGAGTTCGACGCGGCTGCCCGTGCCTGATATTGCCCTTACACCAGGCTTTTAATTATTCTACATTTTTACTGATGTAACATTTTCGCATACGTCATTATGTACAAATAATTTACCAGGCAAATGCCCAACATTGCTTTAGGTAGTTTCCACCTATTTATTTGCGTCTATACGTGATAGTGATACTGCGTAAAGCCATTATTTTACCCGCATAAATTTTACAAATATGACCACCTTAATGATAGCAGTGGCCTTAATAGCCGCTGTTGCGGGCATTTGCCTGCTTCTTATTTCAATTACTAACAAACAAAAACGTAATCATATGAATCTCTTTTTGAATCGCCTCAGCCAGGCAGGATCTTCCAATAACTTAAGTTTCTCCAGCCAGGAGTTATTGAGCAACATGGCGCTCGGTTTAGATGGCCTACGCCGCGAGTTGCTCGTTCTTACACGCTTTAAAAACGGCGACTATTTCGATTTTATGATACACCTGAATGATGTGCAAAGCTGTTCGGTAAAAAAGGTGTACGATTATATTAATGCGGGTGATTTAAAAAACGGTAAACCGGAAAAACATCTTGAGGAAATTGTGCTGCATATAGAATTATATAGCCAGGGGCATGCAGACATTCCCTTTTACAACCACATTGATAACCGGGTAGACGAAGTAGCTGACATGGAGCATAAAGCCAAACAGTGGGAGACGATGCTTACCAAATTGCTGACCGAACGTTTCAACAAAAATAAAACGACAGCGCCTATCCTATACAATCCATCACACCATTTAAAATTTAAAAGAAATGAAAAAGAAAAAACAACAACTGCTGATAGAAAGGGATGATTATGAAATGATCAAAGCATACCTGCGGAAAAGCTTTTTGACCGAAAATATGTTCAGCAAGCGTGATGCCGAATACCTGAAAGCAGAAATATTAAACGCAAAAATTGTGAGCAAAAACGAGCTGCCACCTGATGTAGTGCGTCTAAACTCCACCGTTACCATAGAAGATGAAAAAGAAAAAAAACAAATGCAACTAAAAGTCGTCACGCCGGATAAAGCGGATATTAAGCGAAAGATGATCTCAATTTTGGCTCCTATAGGAACTGCATTAATTGGCTTTAGAAAAGGGCAAAGGATAAGCTGGATGGTACCTGCAGGTAAAAAGGTTTTTACAATTCTTGACGTCGTAAATTAATAAGCGTCTCCTTAAAAACCAGTCTTCGTTTAATACGAGGACTGGTTTTAATATTTTAGGATAATTCTTGATTCCGATTAGTATATAATTAGTGAATCAGGTTATTAAGATATTTACAGGGATATTTACTCTATAAAATGAAACAATTCTAATTCATGAAAAAAAGAAAAGATCCGGTTGCCCGGATCTTAATTGATTTAATAGATTAAAGCTACCTCTTTATAATTTTGATATTACCGCATCTTCCGCTATACTGGAATTGTTGATATTAAACACGGTCGTTTTGAGGGTTTTTTGTGATGTTACTTCAACGTGTGCTGTAAAACCCGGAGCATTTATTTCATTCTTATCCGTATTCAGTTTGATGGTCTTAGAAAGGTCTTTGCCTCTCACAATTTCGAAATACAAAATATGGTACTTCATATCTTTAATTGTAATAGAATACTCACCCTCTTCACTATTATTCAGGTCAATCTGAATAGTAGGAAGGTTGTTGATTGCTCCGATAAACTTTACTTCTACGGGGTCATCATTTTTAGTGCCGGCAAAAGTAACATTCTTTATCCCCAATGTACAAAGAGCAAATAGCCCCAATGTAATCATGCTTCCTTTATTGATTGTTTGTTTCATCTTATTCTGTTTTAATTTGTACGATTAATATTTCTTCTCAAATCAAACAATCGGGTGCAAAGTTAAACCGTTAAAAATCGGGCTTCAACCTAAATATGGTCTGCTTTTACTACGGCAAGAGTGTTAAAAAAAAATAAAACTCCGCGACGGTAAAGGGTTTGCTGAATTAATGGGGTTGATGTCCAAAGGGGTAAATCGGCACGCTGCTGTGCGCTAAATATTAAGATGCTGACCCCTGTTTGTACGAGCAGCGAATATGAGAGAGCCCCAGGATTGGCTATACAACAGTGCAATTGATGGTTATACCAATGGCAAAGGTTTATTGGATTTAGTAAGAATTGATTGAAGCAGCTACAGAGTGCACAGAGTAGAGATTTTTTATTGGCAGACATAAGCCCCCGCCCTGGCGCAGGTCTCCCGACCTGTGCCGTTTCGTTACTCTGCTCCCACTATTTTTTTAAACTCGCAATTTTTCTATCTTAGAACAAGCCACTTTAAAAAGCGTCAATAATATGAGCACTAAATATAAATTCGATGATATGCAAGGCGTTTACTTTATTACTTCAACCGTTGTTGATTGGGTGGACGCATTTACAAGGAATATTTATAGAGATATTCTGTTGGATAGTTTTAGATTTTGCCAGGAAAAACAAGGATTGCAAATACATGCATGGGTTTTAATGCCTAACCATTTTCACATGATTTGTTCTTTTATTAATAATCACCATCCCGGGATGGTAATCAAAAATATCAAAAGCTTTACAACAATGAAACTGATCGATGCCATCATTAACAATCCGCAGGAAAGCAGGAAAAACTGGATGCTTGACATATTTGAAAAGAATGGATTACTGAATAAAAGTAATTACCGGTTTCAATTTTGGGAACACGAAAATCATCCGATCTTATTGGACACTGAAATTAAGTTTCGTCAGCGTTTTACTTATTTACACGAAAATCCTGTGAGAGCAGGATTTGTGAGAGAGCCTCAAGATTGGCTATACTGCAGTGCAATTGATTGTTATTCTAATGGCAAAGGTTTATTGGATTTAGTAAGAATTGATTGAAGCAGCTACAGCGTGCACAGAGTAGAGGTTTTTTATTGGCGGACATAAGCCGGCATAGAAACTTTTTAGTAACGAACTGGCACAGGTCAGGAGACCTGCGCCAGGGTGCAACAATTATATGTTAGACAATTATTTTTCTCGTAAAGTTTGATGTAGAAAAACTTTCGGAAATTTGAAAAGGATAAAGGTGTTACTGAATACGGAACCTTGAATTCAGTTTAACGATATTCCCCCGCTACCGTTAGTTTGCGTAATTCACCTATCTACTTTCCTGTCTTCCCGGCTAACAGCGATTTCAGAATGCTGTATAATGAAGCCAGGATAAAAATAATTCCCAATACAGTAACAATTGAAGACCCGGCAGGAAAATCATAATGAAATGAAAAATTCAATCCAAAAAAACTTGCCAGCAGACTAATGATGAATGCAATCACTATTACGGTAATCTTGCTTTTTGATATGAGTATTGCAGATACGGCAGGAATAATAAGAAAAGAAAAAACAGGTATAACCCCGTTTATTTTTACTGCAAAAACAATTGCCAAACCTATTGAAATATAGAATAGAAAATTCCAGATGTTGAAGATACCTATTAAATGATTTTCGCCGTTTTCAAACGATTCGGTTAATGCGGAAAACTTACGAAAGAAAACCAAATGCATGAGTGCAAGAGCGCCAAATACAATACCCATCGTGGTTATCTGTGCCCAGCTTACCGATAAAATATTTCCAAATAATACTTCCTGTATGTCAGAATCGCCATGAGGTGTTTTTGATATAAGCAATACCGTTAGCGCAGAAGTAAATGCATACAATATGCCAATGATTGCTTCCTGCTTGAGCCGCTTATCTTTTATATTAATGAAGGACATCAGCAGGGCGCCAACCAATGTAAAAACAAGCGGTATAGAAGTGAGGCCGGTACCAATGAAAGCAGCAAAAGCAACACCCATCGATGATATCTGGCCGAGCGCCAGGTCAACAAATACAATTCCCCTGCCTACTACATGCACACCAAGATATGATAATAATACTCCTGTAATTGCGGCTGCAGCAAAAGCCTGCACCATAAACGGCAGTTGAAACATATCAAACATAGTAGGTATAGTTTAAGTTATAAATTTCTATTTAAGCGCAGCGGTTAATTGGGCTATATCATAATCAAATAAATCAAAATAATTTTTTATCGACGGAAATGCCCCGGTAGAAGTAGCCAGGGTTAATACTTTAACTCCTGTTTGCTTTGCCACAACATCCGCTGATGAAGTTGTAAAATAAGGCGATGACATAATTACTTTTATATTGTTGGCTTTTACTTCCCCAATTACTTTTACCAATTGAGATGGTGTTGGCGGAATACCCGGCTTGGGCTCCATAAAATCTACAATTTTTAATCCGAAACGGGTTTCAAAATACACCCACTCATTATGATAGGCAATAACTTTTGATCCCCTGAAAGGCGCCATTTCAGCCTGCCATTGCCTCATCTTTACATCTATATTATTAAAGAATGCCTTGAGATTATTTTCATAAAATGATTTACTGGACGGATCAATTCTTTCTAACCCGTTGGCAATATTTCTTGCTATTACTTTTCCATTTAAAGGATCGAGCCAGTAATGCGGATTGCCATAAATATGAATATCACCCTCACCCCTATTCGCAGATGTAGGAACCTGTAACAAACCTATGCCTATAGAAGCATCTACATACCCTTCTGATCCTTTTTGAATTTTTGAATTTCTCGAACTTGCCAACAACTGCGGAGACCATCCTGTTTCCAGGTCGAGCCCTACCGTTACAAACATATCTGCATTGCTTAGATTAATTATATAACTGGGTTTGGGATCTACAAAGTGAGGATTCTGGTATCCGGTTGCTATTGAATTGACCGAAACTTTATTGCCGCCGATTAATTCAGTAATGCTTCTGAGGTCCGTTGTGGTAGTTACCACTTTAATTGTTTTTGCATTCGCAATTGCGAAAGTATATAGCATCAGGAAAATACATATGGCTGATCTTTTTTTCATCTTGTTATTTTTATCTATACAATAATTTATTATGCTCAATACTGATGTGCACCATGTGCGCCTATTATAAATATCCATCGTAGCCATGCCTGGTAAAATCTTCTGTCGATAGTATCATCAGTTGTTTTCGCTTCCAGTTCTATTTTAGAAAACTCGGTAGCATCCCATCCGACTGTTAACGAATATGCCTGTTCCTTTACAGACTTGTTATAGGGTTTTTGGCCATAATCATAGCGCCCTGTAAGAAACACCGTCTTTGCAACCTGGTATTCCAGGAATGAATATAGTCCAAACGAATTGATTGTATTGCCAGGCATATCATGATTATTAGTGTAATAAAACTCACTCTGCCATGTAATAGAATGGTAAGTATTCAGTTGAACCGGCTTCCATTTGTAAGTTAAATCACCCGCAGCAATATTGGTAGTACGTGAAGAATCATTGGGCCCTGATATTCCCGTTAGTCCCAGTTCGAGAGTAGCATTGTCAGAAAGTGTAAAGAAATTTTTAAGGTGAGCAAGATATACCAGATGATTTCCTTCACTCCTGGTAAAAGCGGGCGATTCCGAAAATCCTGAAGTGGTTTGGAAGACGAGTTCCTGGTAAAATGATTTAATTGGCGTTAGCCAACTAAGCGACATTCCTTCATCATTTAATCCTTCATTGCCAAATAAATTAACATAGGCATTTGGCAAATCAATAAAAGGCAACGCATGCGGATGCGTAGGGTTTATCCTACCAACGGCTTCGCGAAATTTCCCCACTTTCAGTTGCAGCTTTGCAGGTAAAGAAAGTGTGGTAAGGTATCCTTCTTCTACTGCGGCGCCGTATTTACCTGTTGCCGGATCTCTTCCAAACGTCAGAAAAAAGTCTGCCCGTATGTAAGGATCTACTACCGCCTGTAATGAAATTTCTGTTTCATTCAGGTACATGTTAAAATTCTTTTTACCCTTACTTATATAGGATGACTGAAAATCTCCGATAACGCCGATGTCAGGATTAAAAGTAAGACTGGAACGGGTTTGAGCGGGCCTCGGCTGCTCCGCAACATTCGCCTGCATTTGTTCTTCTACTTGTTTTAGCAGCACAGAATCTGTTGCAGTGCTGTCGGCAGGAACCTGTGCGAAGGCTGTAACACTGATAAAGATTATTTGAAGAAAAAAAAGAGTGGCAAAAAAAATATATCTCATCGGCGGTGTGAAATTAATTTTAAAAATTTTCACTTCGTTTAATTCCGGCAAAAACTTTTGTTGACTGAAAAATACATGCAACCAATTCCCGAAGTTATGAATAGTGTGGTTAAATATTGAATAATGCCGCTTCCGATAAAAGAGAGACGAATTTATGACAAAAGGTGAAGGTCTTATGGGTTGCCAGTTAAATATCAATCGTATTGCAAAACCAGGAAGCATTTATTTAAGGTAACGGTGACGGACAAACGAATTGTGAATTCTTATTTTGAGGAATAGACCCGATGACAACTGCGCCGGAGATTCTGAATAAGTAAATTGTTAAGCGATATAATATTGGCGAAAACACAGGGGGAGACTTTTGTACAATTTCATAAATCTGCCAAGATACCTGTATTAAGAACATTCATTTTATACTTAACTTTCCTAAAACATTTCCATGAAGAAAAATATCCGGCTTATTTTATACAGCATATTTTTTAGTTACCTATCGTTAAGCGCATTTGCACAGGACAGGCTCACAGGGGAAACTTTTACAACACGGTCTGTAGTGATGGCGCAGCATGGAATGGCGTGTACTAGCCATCCGCTGGCAACACAAGCTGCGATTGATGTTTTGAAAAAAGGGGGTAATGCCATTGATGCTGCTATTGCAGCCAATGCGGTTTTGGGTGTTACTGATCCTGAAATGAACGGTATCGGCGGCGATCTTTTTGCAATTGTATATGATGCAAAAACAAAAAAATTATACGGCCTCAATGCATCAGGAAGGTCGCCTTATAATCTTACGCTTGATATATTAAAACAAAAAGGTAAAGAATTCATTCCTTTCAGCGGGCCTCTCCCTGTTTCTGTTCCGGGCTGTGTGGATGGCTGGTTCCAGTTGCATGGGAAATTTGGAAAGCTGCCAATGACATCTGTTCTTTCTTATGCTATTAATTATGCACGCAATGGATTCCCTGTTGCCGATGAAGCAGCTTTCGAGTATGCGAAACTGAAAGATCTGTATGGAAACAATCCCAATGTGCAGGAGGTATTCATGCCCGGTGGCGCCGCACCAAAAAGAGGTGATGTATTTAAGAATCCCCAACTCGCCAATTCATTGGAAAAAATTGCAAAAGGTGGGAGAGATGTTTTTTACAAAGGCGATATTGCAAAAACTATTGATGCTTTTATGAAAAGGAACGGCGGCTATCTTTCTTATAAAGATCTTGCGGATCATCATTCAGACTGGGTGGAACCGGTGTCAACCACTTACCGCGGTTATCGTGTGTGGGAGCTGCCGCCCAACGGCCAGGGCATAACGGTGTTGCAGATGCTGAACATACTGGAGAATTTTGATTTCAGTAAAATAAATTATGGCAGTGCAGAACATATTCATCTTTTTACAGAAGCAAAACGATTGGCTTATGAAGACCGTGCAAAATATTATGCCGACCCTGATTTTGCTAAAATTCCGGTTGATGCGCTTATCTCGAAAAGTTATGGAAAGGCAAGGGCTGCAATGATTGATATGCATAAACCTTTAACAACGGTTACTGCGGGCGATGATCAGCAACTGAAAGGCGGCGAAACAATTTACCTAACGGTCGCAGATGAAGAAGGGAATATGGTATCGCTCATTCAAAGCAATTTTGCCGCGTTTGGTTCGGGTATGGTGCCGGATAGTCTCGGTTTCTTTTTACAGAACCGCGGTTATTTATTTTCATTACACACAGGACAGAATAATACTTTTGCTCCACACAAAAGGCCATTCCATACGATCATTCCTGCTTTTGTAACAAAAGATAATGAGCCCTACATGAGCTTTGGCGTTATGGGTGGCGGCTTTCAACCGGAAGGACAGGTAGAGGTATTAATGAACATGATTGATTTTGGCATGACTGTACAGGAAGCAGGTGATGCACCAAGAATTGCTCATAGTGGTTCATCAGAACCGACAGGACAGGCCGGCGGAAGCGTGGGAACTATTTATCTTGAGTCAGGTTTCTCCGAAAAGACAATCCGTGCATTGTTGCAAATGGGCTACAATGTTGCAGCGGGAACACCGGGAGATTTTGGCGGGTACCAATGTATAAAATTCGATGCAAAACAACATGTGTATCACGGTGCATCTGATCCACGCAAAGATGGCATGGCCGCAGGATATTGAAATCATATATCCCTATACGTTAGTTTCAGAAATGGTAGTGCAATAATATGACCTGTATTGGGAAAGTCTTCGGAACTTGAAAAGCAGATTCCGTTGAATGGATTTACATCGGAGGAAAACCAGGCTTCTTTTATGAAATATACAGCAGGGCAATTAAAGCAGTCTCTAATGAAAAATGAGGAAAGGAATTGCCTGAGTTAAAGTAAGTAAAGTCGATAGGGATTATCAACTGTGGAAGCAGGAACCCCTAAGCGTAGATCTTCTAAATGAATTCATTTTTAAACAAAAACTGGAATATATTCATTACAATCCGGTGAGAGCCGGGTTATGCGAACTTGCCTTTAGACATAGCCAATAAAGAGAAACCCCGAATCTTATTCTCCTACTACCGTTAGTCTGCTATAAATCGAAAGTAGTGCCGCTACCGCTGCAGCAACCTCCCCGGTAACATGATGATGCCCTTCAATAAACCAAAAGCACCATCCACCGCTATGCCGAGTAACCTGAAAGGCAATGTAAGTAACCAAACGATTGGATACAGTACCAAAGCCAAAATAGCCAGAGGCCAGCAGAGTATAAACAAGATGATCCAGGCGAGAAATGTAAACATATTTTAAAGATAATAACTGTAGAAATTCTTCCGGGTTGAATTATTTGAGTGGCTAAAAAACAGGATGTGTTATATTATTCAGTCCCAGTGAGCATGGCGCCATCATATCATTTCAATATATATTATCAGATGCCCCTTGCACAATATTTGCAGCTTCTTTTTCAAAAGTATTGCCCTTACAATAAGCCAGGCATTTTCAGAACACTTACTTCTCGTTTGCCAGCAGCGTCATCAAATCGTATTTAAATGAATTATATTTGGCTTGCAACCGCAGTTCTTAGACGAACTAATGCCAGCAACAAGTAAAACGCTAAAATGGAAGTTGAAAAACATTATACAAACAGAACCGGGTGGTTAAGAGCTACAGTTTTAGGGGCCAACGATGGTATTCTTTCTACAACAAGTTTAGCGATCGGGGTAGCTGCAGCAAGCGTTACCCGTTCCCCGATTGTCCTGGCTGCATTGGCCGGTTTAGTGGCAGGTGCCCTATCTATGGCCGCTGGCGAATATGTTTCGGTAAGTTCTCAATACGATAGCGAGGTCTCGGATTTAAAAAGAGAAAAAAAAGAATTGGATACAACGCCTGATCTTGAACTAAAAGAATTGTCCAACATCTACGAGCAAAGAGGATTGGATAAGGATTTAGCAATGAAGGTGGCTTTGCAATTAACAAAACATAACGCATTGGAAACCCATGCAAGAGACGAGTTGGGCATTAATGAATTTACGAAACCAAAACCTTTACAGGCATCCCTCGCATCGGGTGCATCATTTATAACAGGAGGCATTCTGCCATTGTTGGTTTCCATTTTTTCTCCTATAAAATATATGGTGATTTACCAGTACGCATTTGCAATTGTATTCCTCGCATTATCCGGAGCCGTTGCAGCCAAAGTTGGCGGCTCAAATATTCCAAAGTCAATCTTGCGAATTTGCTTTTGGGGCACTGTCGCAATGGGAATGACGGCGCTTGTGGGATACTTGTTTGGAGTAAAGGCAATTTAACTTTGCAACACGAATCATTCATAACCCCACCAGGTTTCCAGCAAAGGGATTTAAAGGCAAAGGGGTATTACATTTTTTAAGAAATAATTGAAGGAAGAATTTTTATAGCCCCTTTTACACAAATCTTTCAGTAATTGCAGGCACTGGTGAGGAGGCCTGCGCCAGGAGGGAATTGCTGAAGACAAGATGCGCAATATCCAGACAAAGTATCAGCTATGGCGCTTAGTATATGAGTGAATAATAACCTGCACTTTCGCAAAGAATAAAATAACTTGCTTTCATAAAACCTGCACTTAATGAATAAAGCGTCAAATACAAGACAAGGAAATATTATTGAGAGGGTTCTGGTAGTTTTTTTACTCCTTGCTTTACTGGTTGCTTTATATACTGTGCTGCATCTTTTTTTTGGCGTCCTTACTTTCGCATTGGTGTTTGCCATTTCATTTGAAGACTTTTATGAGGGCCTTGTAAAACGAATTAAAAACAAGCGTAAAACCGGTGCCTTTCTATATGCACTGTTATTGATAATTATATTGGCCGTACCGCTCTCTTTTCTTTTTTCATCATTATCGAGAAATGTAAAACCGGTTGTTGAGTGGGTAAATTATGTAAAGGTACACGGGCTGCCACCGCTTCCGCAGTCCGTAGCTGACATTCCCTTAGCCGGAAAACAAATCGCAAAACTGTGGGATCAATATCATGACGATCCGAAACAGATTATCAGCGATTACGGGCACCAGGTACAGATACTTTCTGAGAAAGCGCTGACCAGCGGATTAAGTATTCTTGAAACGATGCTGGACATAATTATCGGCATCATTGTTTCTGCTTTTTTACTTGTC
The DNA here is from genome assembly GCA_038245055.1 of Chitinophagales bacterium. Classification (GTDB taxonomy): domain Bacteria; phylum Bacteroidota; class Bacteroidia; order Chitinophagales; family Chitinophagaceae; genus Ginsengibacter. The sequence goes on from JBBRSV010000034.1 coordinate 32,700, forward strand.
AAACAGAATGAAATAATCAACGCCATACTTTTGCCATTGGAGCGATTATTAGGGAAAAGATCGGGGCAATCTTTATTGGATGCCATCGCTATGGCTATCAGGGGCGTTTCAATTGGGGTAATGGGCACAGCGTTTATCGCGGCATTGCTGTCTTTTGCAGGCTTAGAGATCGCTGGTGTTCAATTTTCTGTCGCGCTGGCTGCTGTTGTATTTTTTTTGGTGGTACTGCAGGTAGGCCCACTGCCATTGTGGATTCCGTTAGTGATTTGGATGGGTACGCAAGATCATCCAGGCAAAGTTGTTTTTCTTATTATTTGGGGTGTTCTGTTGCTTGCGGTTGATGCTGTCGTAAAGCCAATACTTATTGGTAAAAGCGGTGGAAAATTGCCTTTTCTTGTGTTATTCTTAGGTGTCGTGGGGGGCCTGGCGGCCTGGGGTTTTACGGGTATGTTTAAAGGTGCTATTATATTGGCTGTTTTTTATACGGTTTATAACTCGTGGCTAAAAAATGTCCCTGGGTCTCCGGCAGAAATTTCTGAAGAATAAAGGCTTTGCACCCTTATTTATGATCTTATGTATCCATTGATTTTAGCACGAAACCAAATGCCATGTTATTTGTCGCCAGGAACTATAAATACATTTAATAGCAACTTATTTCTTATCGCATTTGTTATACTCATTTTGCCTCCACCTTCGGCAATTTTCCCTCGATAAGAGCCTTTAAATTTCTTTCAAAAATTCAAAAAAATTTATCCCGCCTTCGGTAGCACAAAACGAATCACAGAAAATAGCTCATATGCAGTATTGTATGCCGTGCTTAACATAAAGAGTTTTGAGTAAACATTCACAATAAAATTTGCTATATGAAAAGGAGATTTTTACATTTAATTATTACATCATTCCTTTCCGCTTATTCCATCGAAAGACCAACTCTCATTTACAAAGGTAATTTCGCCGGACACACAAAAGTATTTGCAAAGGCGGGGCTTGATAATGTTACACTCGCCACGTGCAGCCACTGGCCACGGTTGTGGCTTACCATTTAACTTTCAGAGAGCGGCATAGCTGACGTTTTTCTTCAATACATATCAGGCACGATATTAGTTGCGGATACATTCAATAATTCAATATAACCCTATAAAGATTTAAAAGTTTTTCTTATTACATGGAAAGATTTTACATACGGTACGCAGGGAAATTATTTCGATTATCCTGGTGCATTGGTTGGACAACACAAGGCGTAGTACATCGGTGCGTTGCACAAATGAAAAGAAGAAATAGTTGTTGATAAAAATAGCTTTACTACATTTCTTTGTGCCCCCTGTTCAGGCTCAGTTTGAATACTCAAGCAGTATAATTATAATTTAAACTAAATGCGATTCAATGTGTGACGTAATTTGCTCTGGCGGATTTTTGATGAAAAATAATAAATTCCTTTTTGGCAAGCGATCCAAAAATAAAGGATGGGCTCCGGGTTTATGGGATATTCCCGGAGGTAAAGCATTCAAAGATGAGCATCCAATTTATACATTGAAAAGGGAAATTTATGAAGAAACCAAAGTGGTAGTAATGAACGCTGAATTGCTAACTACGCTCGAAATTTTTGATGACAACCTGGGCAACTTTTTTACCTATCATATTTACATAGTAACTCATTGGAAAAAAAAAGCAGTCAATAATTCTAAGGAGCACACAAAAATTCGCTGGTTTTCCAGGAATGACCTTAATAAAATTAGTTTGGCTTTACCAGGATACCTGGGATTAATTGACGCAAAAATTATCAGCGGGTTTGCACCCAGGTAAAAAATATATGATGGCTACATCCTGTATATTTTTTTGAAAATAAATTGTTAAGTCGTCCTTAATAAATAAAAATATGAGTGTAAAAAGAATCGCCGTTCTTGGTGGAGGCCCGAGCGGTTTATTCATTTTTAAAAGACTTGTAGAATCCGGAAATTTGGATATCGATATAGAAATTTTTGAAAAGAAGACACAGTTAGGTGCTGGTATGCCGTACAGCAAGGATGGCGCAGATGAAGAACATATAACCAATGTATCTGGCAACGAACTGCCTGAACTTCAACCTTCACTCACTGATTGGCTTCAAACTATTTCCCCGGAAACGCTGCAAAGGTTTAACATTGATCCGGACAAGTTTTCAGATTATAAAGTTATTCCGCGATTGCTGTTCGGCGAATACTTATCCGATCTTTTTAAATTATTCGAAAGAAAAGCAAAGGAAGCCGGTATCGGGATAACCATTCATCGTGGCATTGTGGTCAATGATATGATTGATGATCCTGCTCAAAATCTTGTAGAAATCATAACGGACAAAGATCAACCTGCAAAATTTGACTTTGCTATTATTTGTACAGGTCACCAGTGGCCTAAAAAATACGAAGGAATTATTGAAGGTTATTTTGATTCGCCCTACCCACCTTCAAAGCTTGCTTTTGAAACCAATCATCCCGTGGCTATACGAGGCTCATCGCTTACCGCAGTAGATGCTATCCGAACGCTTGCCCGCAATAACGGCAACTTTATTAAAGATAACAATGGCAAACTTTCTTTTAAACTTGCAAATGATCGTCAAGATTTTAAAATAATTATGCATACCAGAAGCGGCATGTTACCGGCTGTAAGATTTCATTTGGAAGATACCCATTTGGGAAAAGATGCGGTACTTCCAAAAGAAGAGATAGTGAGGAACATGGAAGAAAATGATGGCTTTTTATCGCTTGATTTTGTATTCCAGCATAATTTTAAAATTCCAATAAAGAAAAAAGATGCAGAATTTTATGACAAGATAAAAGACATGAGCCTCGAAGAGTTTGTTACTTTCATAATGAGCTTGCGGGAGTCTGTTGATCCTTTTGATTTGTTCAAAGGAGAATATATTGAAGCTGAAAAATCAATTAAACGAAAGGAATCAATTTATTGGAAAGAGATGCTTGCCGTATTAAGCTTTGCCATGAACTATCCGGCAAAATATTTTTCAGCAGAAGATACGATGCGCCTTCAAAAAACTTTACATCCACTCATATCCATTGTAATCGCTTTTATGCCTCAAACCTCTGTGGAAGAATTGTTGGCGCTGCACAGTTCAGGATTGCTCGAATTAATGTCTGTTGGCGATGAAAGTTATGTAGAAGCTGCGCCAGTCGGCGGCGCTTATTATCATTACATAAATGAGCATGATGAGCATCAATCAATATACTATAAAACCTATGTCGATGCAGTGGGACAACCGCACCTGTCTTATACCGATCTGCCTTTTAAAAGTTTGGTTCATAAAAAAACAGTAAGTCCTGCAAAAATAAAATTCCGGGATAGAAATGCTGCAGTCAGGGAAAAAGAAAAGGGCAACGCCAATGTAATAATTGATGAGAGGGGATATTATCTTAATGTGGCAGGTGTAGCTATCAACGACAACTTCCAGGTAGTAGATGAATATGGAGCGTCAAATAAACGCATTTACATGATGGCCGTGCCCCATATAGGCGGCTACAATCCGGATTATTCTGGTCTTGATTTTTGCGAAGCTGCTTCAAAACTTATTATCGATAATATTTTCAGGAATTAATTTTGAATAAATTTTTTAGCGTTTTAATGTAGAAAGCAAAGTAAAATTTTTGACTAATAATAAACCGCTATCAAAAATACTAAATAGTTAAAAATCCTTCCGATAATTTCATCACTTTATCTTTTTGCAAGTGGTAGTTTAGTAAAGCCTCGGTCAAAGTATTTTCAACATCATCAAGACTATGGAATATTATG
>JBBRSV010000035.1:0-35794 GCA_038245055.1 Chitinophagales bacterium
GCCAAATTATCATTCTTATTGTTTACTTGCCTATCCTTGCTTTGGTGGGTGTAGAAGGTAAAATGTTTAAGCCAATGGCACAAACAGTTTCATTCGCCATCTTAGGTGCATTTATTCTTTCCCTCACATACATACCCATGATGAGTGCTTTATTCCTGAATAAATTAATAAGCTCTAAGAAAAATATTTCAGATAGAATAATGGCTTTCTTTCAACGAATTTATAAACCAGCATTAAATTTTACATTAAAATCAAAAAGGCTTGTTGTAGCTATTGCAGTTGGCTTATTAGTGTTGAGTGTAATTGTATTTAATTTTTTAGGTGCAGAGTTTATACCAACATTAGAAGAAGGAGATTTTGCAGTAGAAACAAGGGTGCTTACGGGCAGCGGTATGAGCCAGACTATTGAAGCAGTACAACAGGGTGCAAAAGTTTTAAAAGATAATTTCCCCGAAGTAAAAGAAGTAATTGGCAAAATAGGCTCATCAGAAATACCAACCGACCCTATGCCGGTAGAAGCTGCAGATATGATTGTGGTATTGAAAGATAAAAGCGAATGGACAAGTGCAAAAACAAGGGATGAATTAGCTGAGAAAATGAATGCCAAACTGGTGGATAATATTGCAGGAGTTTCATACAGCTTTCAGCAACCCATACAAATGCGTTTCAACGAATTAATGACAGGTGCAAAACAGGATGTAGTTATAAAAATATTCGGCGAAGATTTAAACAAACTCACTCAATATGCTAAACAAGTTGGCGCTATTGCCAAAAAGACAAACGGAGCAGAAGATGTGTATGTGGAAGAAGTAACAGGCTTGCCGCAGATTGTTATAAAATTTCACCGGGATAAAATTGCACAATTTGGTTTAAACATTGAAGAAATTAATAAAGCCATTCGTACTGCGTTTGCAGGTGAAAGTGCAGGTTTGGTTTTTGAGGGAGAAAAAAGATTTGAATTGGTAGTGAGATTAGAAAAAGATAATCGCCAAAACTTAGAAGATATAAGAGGTTTGTTTGTAACAGCACCCAACGGAAATCAAATACCGATAGATCAATTGGCAGATATAGATTTTGTTCAAGGCCCCAACCAAATACAAAGAGATGATGCAAAGCGAAGAATTATTGTTGGCTTCAATATCCGTGGAAGGGATGTGGCAAGTATTGTAAAAGAGATGCAGCAAAAAATTGATGAACAAATAAAATTTGAGCCAGGCTATTATACTTCGTATGGTGGACAGTTTGAAAACTTAGAAGCAGCAAGGGCAAGGTTAAGTATTGCATTACCAGTAGCGTTGCTTCTCATATTTGCAATTTTGTTTTTTACATTCAATTCACTCAAACAATCATTATTAATTTTTACAGCGATCCCATTGTCTGCCATTGGTGGTGTATTTGCACTATGGATAAGGGGAATGCCATTTAGTATTTCCGCAGGAGTAGGTTTTATTGCCTTATTTGGCGTGGCAGTATTAAACGGCATTGTATTAATTGCAGAATTTAACCGCTTAAAAAAAGAAGGTATGACCAACTTAACTGAAATAATAAAAAAGGGAACAGCCATCAGGCTGCGACCAGTAATAATGACTGCATTAGTTGCATCGTTAGGATTTTTGCCAATGGCATTAAGCCACGGCAGCGGTGCAGAAGTGCAAAAGCCATTAGCCACAGTTGTAATTGGCGGCTTGCTTACTGCTACATTATTAACCTTATTGGTGTTGCCGATTTTGTATATATGGTTTGAGAAAATTAAAAGCAAAAAGGTAAATATTGCACCTGCTACAACAATGATTGCTTTGTTGTTTGTTACATCATTTGCTAAATCACAAACACAGCCTGTAAGTATAAAGCAAGCACTACAACGGGCAGCACAAAACAATAAATCAATCACCTCGGCCAAGTTGGAAATTGATTATCAAAACCAATACAAAAAGTCGTTGACTGAAATCCCAAAAACAAATATTGGTTTGCAATACGGGCAGTATAACAGTATCAACAAAACTGATAATCATTTTACAGCAACTCAAGCAATTCCCTTCCCTACTGTATTTACAGCCAACAAAGCATTGGGCAATTCCTTAATAAAAGGAAGCGAATTAAAATTAGCCGTTACAAAAAACGAATTGCTATATCAGGTAAAACAGGTGTACGGTACTTTACAATATCTGTTTGCACAAAAACAATTATTGATAAAGCAGGACAGCATTTACACAGGCTTTGTAAAATCAGCAGCATTGCGTTACAAAACAGGCGAAGGAAATTTATTGGCAAAAACAACTGCCGAAACCCAGAGCAATGAAATAAAGAATGAGTTGCTGCAAAATGATGCAGATATTCAAATTTATCTTGCTCAATTACAAACCTTATTTGGAAGTAATGAAACTATTTCTATAATCGATACTGCATTAGTAGAAAATAGTTTTACAGTAATGGCTGATACAAATGCCATCAACTCAAACCCATATTTAGCCTACCTGAAACAGCAGATAGATATTGCAGCAAAACAAAAAAAGGTGGAAGGAGCAAAATCATTGCCTGATATTACCGCAGGATATTTTAACCAGTCGTTAATTGGTTTTCAAAATGTAAACGGAACAGACAAATATTTTGATGGCAGCAAAAGGTTTCAGGGGGTTCAGGTTGGCATTGCTGTTCCTTTATTTTATGGCAGTTATAAAGCTAAAATAAAAGCAGCCGAAGTAAATAACCAAATTGCAGGGACTTATTATGAACTCAATCAAACTGCTATTCAAAGCCAGTACCGGCAAGCTGTACAGGAATATTTAAAGAACAGGAACAGTTTAGAATATTACAACACATCAGCCCTGCCCAATGCCGATTTAATTTTAAAACAAGCAATTGCATCCTATAGTAAAGGCGAAATTGGTTATCCAGAATATTTGATGGGAATAAAAAATGCCATCAGCATAAAAGAAAATTATTTGAAGGCATTGCACCAGTGCAACCAAAGTATCATCAACATAGAATATTTATCAGGCAAAAATTAATTCAACAAAAAGAAATTACAAAATGAAATCAGTATATACATTTTCAAACATCATTCTTACTCTTGGAATCATTGTATCATCCTGCAATAGTAAAACAGAGGTGCCAAAAGAAGAACCCAAGAAGCAGGAAACCAATACAGTTGAATTTACAAAAGGCCAATACAAAACAGCCAACATACAATTGGGCACTGTTGAAATGAAACAATTAAGCGGCACAATAAAAGTAAACGGTATGCTGGATGTGCCGCCGCAAAACCTCGTAAGCATATCTGCACCCACAAGCGGTTACATAAAATCAAACGAAATGTTGCAAGGCATGTATGTGAAGCAGGGGCAAATAATAGCCACATTAAGCAATCCTGATTTGCTAACGCTGCAACAGGATTTAGTGGAAGCAAGAGGACAGTTACAGGAAAATAAAAGTCAACAGCAATATTTGGAGTTGGATTTACAAAGGCAAAAAGAATTGCAGGATGAAGATATTAATGCAAAGAAAGCCTGGCAAAAAGCGGTCAGTGAAAACAATGCTATGAAGGGAAAGATAAGCAGTTTGGAAGGCACAATCGGTGCAATCAGTTCTAAACTAAAAGCAATTGGCATTAACCCTGCATCGGTTTCCAGTTCTAATTTTATTTCAGTAATCAGTATTCATACACCTATTAGCGGCTATGTTACACAAGTGCATACTAATATAGGTGCATATGTAAACCCAACAGATGAATTATTCAGGATTGTTGACACCAAACATCTTCACGCTGAATTAACGGTATTTGAAAGAGATGTGCCTAAATTGCAGGTAGGGCAAAAAGTACGGTTTACGTTAGCAAATGAGAGTAGGGAAAGAACAGCAAAAGTGTATTTGGTTGGGAAGGAAATAAGCAATGAAAGAACCGTACACATTCACTGCCATTTAGATGAAGAAGATACAAAACTATTGCCCGGCATGTATTTAAAAGCATTGGTTGAAGCAAGTAATAGTAAAGTAACTGCCCTGCCTGAAAAGGCAATTGTAGAATATCAGGGCAGTAAATATATTTTCGTTGCAATAGGTAATAATCCAAAAGACAGTTCAACTAATTTTAAAATTATTGCAGTTAAAACTGGTGTAACAGAATTGGGATATACTGAAATAATTTTGCCCTAAAATTTTGACAGCAACAATTCTAAAGTTGTGATTAATGGTGCTTATGAATTATTAAGCAAAATGAAAAACAGTGATGACGAATAAACTTTATAAACAATAATATGGAAACAAATAAACAACATTGGGAGAAAGTATTTGCAACCAAACAACAAACAGAAGTAAGTTGGTTCCAACCTTATCTGAAAACTTCAATGGAGTTTTTAGAATTGTTTCAATTGCCACTAACTGCCAATATTATTGACATTGGAGGCGGTGATAGTCATTTGGTGGATGCCTTATTGGACAAGGGGTTTAAAAATATTTGGGTGTTGGATATTTCAGCCAACGCACTTGAAAAAGCAAAGCAACGATTAGGCGACAAAGCGAAACAGATTCATTAGGTAGTAACGGATATTACAGAATTTATACCACCAATCCAATTCGATTTTTGGCACGACAGGGCAGCGTTTCATTTTCTTACAAATGAGAATGCAGTAAATAAATATGTCTCTGTTGCAGAAAAAGGAATTGATGAGAATGGCTACTTAGTGTTAGGCACATTTTCTGAAAACGGCCCTGCAAAATGCAGTGGGCTTAATATAAGGCAGTATTCAGAAACATCAATGTCAAATCGTTTTGAAAGAAGCTTTAAAAGAATAAAATGTATTGAAGAAACACACCAAACGCCATTCAATACATCTCAAAGTTTCTTATTCTGTAGTTTTCAAAGAAAATAAAATTTATTTAAAATGTTACATATGAAACTGCTATTATAGAATCGGGAAAAACAGAAATAATTTTCTGGAAAATTTTTGCCATTCTTTAATTACCATATTTTTTTACCATTTTATTCGAAACCAATGAATTATTCTCAAACATTCTTTTCCCGGCAATTCCTTTGGGAGATTGTTCGCATTCTTACTGTAGGTATAGCAAGCCTGTTATTCTATTTTACTATTATCCCGTTACCCGTTTTGTTGGCGGCTATGGCTTTTGGGCTATACTCATTAGTAAAAGTAGCGGCTACAGATTTAGTTAAGGAAAGGAAAATAGGCACTGAAATATTTATCACCATTGCCGTAATTATATCCGTACTTGGTAAAGAATACCTTGCAGGTGCAGTTGTACTTATGATTATTTTAATTGCTGAATATATTGCCAGTGCCAGTGGAGAAAAGGCAAGAAATTCAATAAAGGAATTAATTGGTTCAGTACCTAAAACGGCAATTGTAAAAATGGAAGGAAAAGAAGAAACAGTTCAAATAAGTGATTTAAAAATCGGTGATATTGTTTTGGTAAAGGCCGGTGAAAAAATTCCTGTAGATGGCAAAGTAACATCAGGTTCCGGTTCAGTAAATCAGGCGCCTATTACAGGAGAAAGTGTACCGCAGGAAAAAACAGTTGGTAGTGATGCCTTTACAGGTACTATTGTTGAATTGGGTGCATTGGATATTCAAATGACCAAAGCTGGTAAGGACACTGTTTTTTCAAGAATAATTACATTAGTAGAAGACGCAGAAAGTGAACAGGCTCCTATTGAAAAATTTACCGATAAAGTAGCTTCATGGTTAATTCCCATTGTATTTATTTTTGTTGGCGCTGTCTATTTTTATACCAGTGATGTTAAACTGGTAATTGCTTTACTCATTTTTACTTCTCCGGCAGAACTTGGCTTAGCCACACCTTTGGTTACTATAGCAGCTATTGCCCGTGCAGCAAGGGAAGGTATCCTTGTTAAAGGTGGGAAATTTTTAGAAGAACTTGCAAAAGTTACTACTATTGTTTTTGATAAAACAGGTACATTAACAGTAGGCAGCCCTACGGTTAACAAGGTTGAAATTATAGATAAAAATTATTCTGAAAATGACTTGGTAAAGTTTGCCGCTGCAGCCGACAGACGTTCAGCACATCCACTTGCAAAATCAATTTTAAGCTATGCCGACAAATTAAAAGTTTCTTATAACGAACCAGCGAATTTTGAAGTTATTAAAGGGCGTGGTGTAAAGGCCGAGGTAGATGGTAAGCCAGTTTTATTAGGCAATAAATCCTTTATGATAGAAAATAGTGTATTCATGTCACCCGCTTCCGAAAATCTTACGGATACAGCAATCTACCTTTCCTTAGATAATAAATTAGCCGGCATTTTATATATTTCAGATGCTATCAGAGTAGGTGCAAAAGAGATGATTGCCGGGTTAAGAAAAAGCGGGATCAAAAATATTGTACTGCTTACAGGTGATAATCCTGAAACTGCAAAGCATGTTTCTGAACAAATTGGAATAACCGACTACAGAGCTAATTTATTACCAGAAGACAAAATTAATATCATTAAAGAATTACAAAAAGATAAGAGTAAAGTAGCGATGGTTGGCGATGGCATAAATGATGCCCCTGCATTAGTTCAGGCAAATATTGGTATTGCAATGGGCGCTATGGGAACTGAGGCAGCAATGGAAGCGGCAGACATTGTTTTGATGCAGGATAAACTGGAAAAAATTGCAAGGGCAAGGGCAATTAGTAAAAGAGCATTTAAAACTATTAAGGAAAATATTATTGTTGGCGTAGGCGTGGTACATATAACCGGAATCATCCTTGTCTTATTAAGGATAATAGGGCCTATTCAGGCCGCTGCTATACATTTGCTTCCGGATACCTTAGTGTTTATTAATTCGATAAAATTGCTGAAGGTAAGGATCAAAGATTGATTTCTGTTGGCGCATTTATTTTAAAACTTATAGTTTATGATAAAACAAACTATTCAAGTATTCTTTTTTATTTGTTTATTGTTATTATAATTCATGAATTCCCTCCTGGCCTCTAGAAATGTAGGTTTAGATTAATTTGGATTTAAAATAATGAACGTAGAATGTTTACGGATTGCTAAAGTTTTAATTACGATGGAATAAATACTTAGACATGACTGACCATAGTGTAGGAATAAAAGAAATAATTATTTTAAAATTTGGCATCAGTGAATTTGAAATTACTAATGATAGCTCCTTTGTAAAAGATTTAGGCATAGACTGACAGGGTTTGGTAGAATTAATTATGGATATAGAAAGCGAATTTGATGTTTATATTCCTTATAAAGAAACAAAGCAAATTACGACCGTGGAGTCGCTTGTTCATTTCGTTAATGAACATACAAAAATAATACTGGCACAAACTCCTCATTGCTGTCACCCACTTACTTCAAAGCAACAGACTTAGCCCACAACAGTGGTGAAATCTTTTAATTAGTATACTTTAAGATTAAATAAATTATCTAAGACCCACCGCAGTACACCCGTCTTATTTCTTTTACGCCTTCAGCAAATAAGCCGTGAGAACTGCACCAGATAATTATATTGGTCATTGAGATTGACTCGTGCCTCACCAAACACAATTCCAGATTAATCAAATTGCAAAGATTACTAAGTGATTGCTCAAAAAAAGACTTGTCAAAAACTATTGTAATGAGCCGATACAGTACACCCGTCTTATTTCTTTTACGCCTACGGCAAATAAGCCGGGAGAACTGTATCGGATAATGAGATTGGTCATTGAGATTGGCTCGTAACTCACCAACCACAATTCAAGGATGTTTGAAATAAAGAAACTACAAATATTTTCTACAGATTTCTATACAAAATACTTAAAACCCTTTTTAAGAATCCATCTTTTAAATGACTCATCAATTATTGATGGTAGTAACTCTCATTCATCCCTATCTGTCGCAAATTTCTTGACAGCATTTTGAAAAAGCAAGGTCTTCCCTCCGTTCCCACTCCGGTCGCCACAGGTTTTGCAAAAACAATCTCCACCCCGTTTTGGCCTGCTTCGCAGAAAATATTTGTGGGGTAGTATTCTTTTTACAAAAACCTTGCTTTTCCCAAATCCTGTTTCAAGGCCGGGTTGCTACGATTAGAACGAACGAGGCCCATGACGAGTTAAACAATTTTAATCATTTATAAATTTTAAGCAAATGGAAATTACAGCAAGGTTAACAGGTGATGCAAAAGTAACCACCGTTAAAAATGACAAACAGGTAGTGAATTTTAATGTAGCTATTAATGACAACTACAAAGCAAAAGGCAGTAACGAAGTAACAAAAATTGTTACTTACGTTCAATGTGATTATTGGGTAAATCCAGCCATTGCCCAATACCTTACCAAAGGCATACTGGTAGAGTTGCAGGGGCGTATTGGTGTAAATGCTTACACAGGTAAAGAAGGCGAAGCCAAAGCCAGCCTTACTTTTCATGTAAACACTATTAAACTGCATGGTAAGGCAAAGTCAAATGATGAAACCCCAGTTATGGTTAACGCCACAGCTACTGCCGTACCAGCGGACGACTTACCATTTTAAAACAAAAAGTATAAGGGTATTGGTAAAATGCTGATGCCCTTATTTAAATTCATTTTCAAAAATCTAAAACAATCAATCATGGCACATAACATTAATTTCAACGAAGAAAAACAACAACACAGTTTCTTTTCTGTAAAAGAAAAAGCATGGCACGGATTAGGACAGATAGTGGAAGACTATCCAACCAGCGCAGAGGCAATTAAGTTTGCAAACCTGGACTACAAAGTAGAAAAAAGAAAACTGTTTATTTATGACAATGAAAACCAATTGGCTGATGAAGAAAAAGAAATAAAAATCGCAGAAATAGAAGTGCCTAATTATTACGCCACCATGCGTACAGATACAGAACAAGTATTAGGCGTAGTGGGTAAGGATTATGAAGTGCTGCAAAATATAGAAGCCTTTAGTTTTTTTGATGCCATTGTACAGGGGGAAGGTATACAATACGAAACCGCTGGAGCTTTAGGAAAAGGGGAACGTATTTTTATCACCGCCAAATTACCCGGCTATATTAAAGTGGGTACTGATGATTTGATAGAAAAATATTTATTCCTTACCACTTCACATGATGGCTTTGGCAGCATTACCGCAGCCTTTACTCCCACCAGAATTGTTTGCAACAATACCTTAAATGCTGCCATGCGGAATTGCACCAATAGCATTAAAATAAGGCATACACAAAATGCCAAAGAACGTTTGGAGGAAGCCCATAAAGTAATGGGAATATCTAACAAACTATCTGAAGAACTGGAAGGTATTTTTAACCAATGGGCAAGGATAACTATTACAGATACAGAAGTTAAAAAATTAATACAACAGGCTATGGTGCCATCTAAAGAAGTATTGAGAAATTTGCAGGCAGGGCAATTAGATGATTTATCTACCTGCTTTAAAAATATCTGTGATAATGTGTATGAGTATGGCATGACCAGCCCCAGCCAACAAACCACCACCACCAAAGGAACAGTGTTTGGTGCATACAATTCCATTACTGGTTATTTTCAAAATGTAAGGAGTTACAAAAATGAAGAAGCCAAATTAAAGTCCATTATGTATGGCACAGGCTTGCAGCGTACACAAAAAGCATTTAATCTGTGTGAGGATTTTGCACAGTATGGCGCAGCTATTTTTATGATGAATTGATTTGATAGAAAGGGGCTTTTGCCCCTTTCTTTTTTAAAGGTTTTAAGAGCCTGGAAAGCTGCCGCACTTGAGGGTGCGGCAGCTTGGTTTATTTTGTAAGAAGGTTTGCTATGAAATGATATTACAATTGAAGAAGGCATTTTTTTTCGCATGAGTATTCAATAATTATTTATAATATCAAAAAGAGATTTATTTTTTCTTTATTAATTCTCTCACAAAGTTCGCCTTTTTGGCTTCTGTAGCGGCAATGAAATTCCGGCATAAACCGCTGCGCTATTTATTCCGTTGCTTCATTGCCTTGGTCGCCAAAAGGCGGCGAAGGTTCCATAATTAATTTTTAAACAATTAAAAAGACTGAGTTATGGAACAGCTAATGAATTTAGACGTATTAAACACTGTGGCAGAAATTGAATTGGTTTACAAAAGCAAAGTAAAACCATCTGAAAGACCACGGATAACATCTACCAAAGAAGCATATCAAATATTGCTGCAAACCTGGGATGTAAATAAGATAGAATTTGTAGAACAGTTTAAGGTGGTTTTAATGAACAGGGCTCACAGGGTTTTAGGAATTTATGAATTATCAAGTGGCGGCATTGCCGGAACAGTTGCAGACCCGAAATTAGTTTTTATGGCAGCTTTAAAAGCCAATGCCTGCTGCCTGATAATATCCCACAATCACCCATCTGGAAATCTTAAACCCAGCCAAGCTGATGAAGCCCTGACAAGAAAGATTTATGAGGCAGGGAAGTTTTTAGATATTCAAGTGATAGACCATGTGATTGTTACCAGCGAAGGTTATTACAGCTTCGCTGATGAGGGGCTGATGTAGGCCCCTTTCCTATTCCAGCAAATGCTGTAATTAGTTGAAATTGCCCCTTATAGGCTATATTTACAACTAACCGACTTAATAATAAAACCACTAACTAAATAAACACTTGAATTATACATGTGATGATATTACCAGACCTTTTAAAATCTGATTTAAGTATTGTTTTCTGTGGTACTGCAGCAGGAAATAAATCGGCAGAACGCAAAGCGTATTATGCCGGTGCTGGTAATCTCTTTTATCCCACTTTAGAAAGTTGTGGCTTTACACCACGTATTTTAAAGCCGCAGGAATTTCCCGAGTTGTTGAATTATGATATTGGATTAACCGATTTAGCAAAATTCACTTTCGGAATGGATAAAGATCTGAAACATGAAGATTACGATGCAAAAGGTTTTGAAGAAAAGATTTTAATATATCAACCGGCGTACATCTGCTTTAATGGCAAAACGGCGGCATCAAAATATTTAGGAATTGCTGATACCAGGCTCATAGCATACGGCTTAAATACAGCCACCATTACTAAAACAAAAATATTTATAGCTCCTTCTACTTCGCCTAAAGCATTTGCCTATTGAGATGTAAGCATTTGGAAACAATTAAAAAACTTAATCAACTGATATGAAACCAAGCTGGGCAAAGCAAGAAGTGTATAATTACTTTGATGCTTTTCTTCAAAAAAGTATTCTGAATAACGATAGTTATATAACAGATAATCCGGGCATATTTACAATTGCCAATCTCAATGCCTGTGTTACCGCCTTTGTAGATAATCCCGATACAGGTGACAGAGATTTTGATGCTAAGTCTAAGGACCAGTTTTCAAGTACATCAAAAGAAGTGCAGGCAGTATTTGCCCACTTCATTTGGCTTTGGGGCTTGTCAACTTCTGATATGAGAAGTTGGGGTAAGAAGAGTGCAGTTACCCGATTCTTAGGGGATGATTTTAATGACAAGCTCACTGATGTTTTTGTAGATGGTGGCATAGGTTCAGCAGGTCAACGCCATAAACTGAATAAGCCTTTTGAAATATCCTACTTGCTTTTATTGTTCAGGGATGTAAAAAACAATTTGCAGGCAAAGCAATTAACAGATGTTGTTGCAATAAAAAAATACTTAGAAGAATTATGCAGGGAACTTTATTACAACAATACAACAACAACCGCCACTACTGATGACAAACTTAAAAAGGCTGGAAAAGAATTTCTTGCCCTGCACCATATTCTGCTGCACTTGTGCGACCCTCATAAATACGAGGCGATTGCTGCACAGAAACATAAAGATGCGATCATCAATACCTTCTTTAGCCTACTGGATAAAGAAAATACAGAAGGGCTTTGGGATGATATTGATGACAGTATTTTGACAATCCGTAATAAATTAGATGAAGTTTTTGGTTATGAAGTAAGTTTCTATGATGAGGATATTCAGGATGCCTGGAACTTTGGAGAAAGCAAAGATGATGTTTCGGAGGTTACTTTATTTGAGTACAAAAAAGCGATTATTTTTTATGGCCATCCAGGCACATCTAAAACCCATTCAGCAAACCGATTGGCAGAGTTGCTTATCACAAAGCAATATTTCCGTAACAAGCAGAACATTAAAGAATACTTTGAAAACTCAGATAAGATTTTTGAAGGTCATATTCATCATTTGCAATTGCATAGTAATTACAACTATGAAGATTTTATTGCGGGAATGCATATTGAAGATAAAAGCAGTGTGGTTAAACCCGGCTACCTGTTAACCCTTATTGAGAAAATAAAAGACGATACGCTTCCACATATTCTGATACTTGATGAAATAAACCGCACCGACATTTCAAGATTATTTGGCGAACTATTTTCTGCATTGGAGTATCGGAACAAAAAAATAAAACTCTCCATTGGCAATTTGGAAATAGCACTTCCTCCAAATCTTTATTTCATTGGTACAATGAATGAAATTGACTTCTCACTGGAACGGATTGATTTTGCCCTTCGCAGAAGATTCCTATGGCAGTTTAAAGGTTTCGACAGAGCCATTCTTTGGAATATGATACAACAAAAGAAGAAAGAACTGGAAATGAAAATTGATGATGCAGATATAGAAACATTTATCAATCGTTGTGAAAAATTGAATAAGGAGATTTCAGCTATGCCAGAGTTGGGAGAAAACTATCAGGTAGGACATACCTTCTTTGCAGAGATAGTTGATATTTTTAAATCATTAAAAGGCATTCACTCGGGCAGATTATACTTCTTAAATCAACCGGTGAGCATCCTTTGGGAAATTAGTATCAAACCGATTTTACAGGCGTTCCTGGGAAATATGGATGCAGATTCAAAAAAGGATAGAATAAACGAATTACAGAAAGTATTTACTAATGGCTGAAACGCTTAGACATATTGAGGCTTTTGATTGTTTGCCGTTTGATAATGCAACGGCAACAGCCGATATATTGCAGGAATTTATGCAATCGCAAAGCAAGAGTGTGTTTTGGTTTTCTGCCGATTACAATGTGGATGAAGATTTCAAATTAGCTGAATACGATTATAGAAATAATTACTGGAGAGCCGGAAGGTTTGTTGGCGAAGCAATTTTTAACCACAACAAAACAGACTATAAAATAACCATCAAACCCCGTTTCGGTGAAAAGATGCTGTTCAGAATGTTGGAAGAAATATTCAATATCAGAATTACAACTTCTGCAAGTGAAACAAGTAAAAGCGTTGACTGGCAGCATTACATTAAAAGAATTATTGCATTTATATGGCTGCAAAAATTGGCTAATGCTAATTTACACGGAGTACCTAAAACTCAAATAAAGAGAGAACATAAAGGCGAAGCCATCAGGGGCAGATTGGATGTTAGAAAATCAATGAAGCCATTGCATCGCAGCAACGAGGTGGTTTCAACATTTAGGGAAAAACAAATTGATAGCTCAATTGCTCAAATCATTTTTCAGGCTTACAACATATTGAAAGCAGACTTTGAAATTGGTAAAATAAATATTCCGGATTCAGCAAGGGAAGCCATCAATCAAATTCATACAGCAGTACAAAACAGAACACACATAAGCGAAAGCGATTATAAAAATATCCGGTATAAGGATATTTACTTTAGTTGGAAACCAGTGGTTGATTTGTCCTGGGATATTATCAAGCGGAAACAACTGAGTTTAAAACAGGATAAAGCTAAGAAGGGTTTTGGTTTCTTTATTGACATGGCAGAAGTTTGGGAGCAATACCTGAGAGCAATTCTAAAAAAGAATCTACTGCCTTATGGCTGGCGTTACAAGAACGAAAAACAGATTGCTTACAACGGTTATTTCTGGCAAAGGGAACTTATACCTGACTTGGTTTTTCAAAAAGAAAATGAGATAGCTGTTTGGGATGCTAAATACAAACGAATGCTGGGCAGGTATTTTGATGTTGACCGTTCCGATTTTTTTCAGATACATACTTATATTCAATATCAATTAAATCAGAAATCAGTAAGGTCAGGAGGCTTGCTTTATCCCATATCAACATCACCTGACTTCGAGAAGTATAGAAGCCCTTTCTTGATAAGTGAACAAGGTTTAAAAATGAACTTTTCAATTGACGGTATAGAACTTTCTGAAAGAACAGAGAATGATAATTACAAGAGCTTTGAAAAAGAGTTTTTAAAGAGAATTACGGATAGTTTATTGTAGCTAATGGTCTCGTAACTTCACGTTAAACAATTTTAATTACGTAATTATTTTAAAAGACTTTTTACCCCCAAATTGCTGCTATCAATTGCTAATTTTAAAGCCCTCAAAATGCCGTATTCTAATAGAGAATTACTGTCATTTATATCATACCAATTACCCTCTTTTGTCTTGTATAATTTGCAGGAAAATTGCTCGTCATTATCATCCTTTTTTGTAAAATTATATTCCTGTAAAACAGCTATAATATTTCCTAAAGCATTGGTCAATTCGTAAGGTTTTATTGTGTAATAAAACAGGGTGTTATCTTCTAAAATAATCTGTTTTTTATAAAGGTCCTTTAAGGCATCTCTCATAACACAATAATAAAGGAATTGGCAGTTTTTTTCAAACCTAATTTTTAACATGATTGAAAAATAGCTGATTATTAGCTTTAACTGGTATAGATTTTGCCTTTGTAAAGTGTAAGGATTTTAAAGTGAAAATGAATTGTGATGAGTGTTAAAAAATCTATTTACAAAAGCCTGGCCTTTTGTTTCGTATTTGCAGATGTCCCTCTCATAAACATCTCTATCAAAGGTTGGGTAACCGTTTCAATCATCCTCATCTCTCTTTCACATTTTAGAATCTTGAAACATTACAGCTTTATTAAGGCGTAATGTGCCCGGTCTTGCACATGGCAAGATGTACAAACGTGGCCACGTTTGGAATCTTGCCCCTTCACTCCGAAGTCGTGCGGGGGAATTGCAAAGATTACACAACCACTGTGAAAGAATTTAAAAATGAGATTATGAAGAAGAACGAAAATGAGGTAAGAAAAATCATGTTGAAAATCCGCATTAATGAAGATGAACTAAAACAGGTGAAAAAGCAGCAACAAAAAAGCACTGAAAGGAACATCAGCGCTTATGTAAGAGAAGTAGCAATGCAAAAGCCTGTTTTGATCAATTACCGGAACCAGTCTGCAGACGATTTTTTGAAGGACATGTTGGCACTAAAAAAAGAGCTGAATGGTATTGGGAACAATTTTAACCAGGTGGTGCATAAACTGCATATCCTTGATAAGATACCAGAATTCAGAGTTTGGGTAAATCACTATGATGGATTGCATCAGTCATTGGTGAATAAGGTGGAGGAAATAAAATTACGCATGAATCAACTCTATGAAGAATGGTTGCAAAAATAACGATACCGAAAAGTATAGAGGCTGCATTGAACTACAATGAAAAGAAGGTGCAGAAAGGAACAGCCCAATGTTTGTATGCTGGCAACTATTTGAATGATGCTAACAAAATGAATTTCCATCAAAAGCTGGATGGTTTTGAAATGAATAACCGGCTTAACAAAATGGCCACTACAAAAACCCTCCATGTATCACTCAATTTCGATCCATCAGAAAAGTTGCCTGAAAACAAGTTGGTTGAGATTGCTTCAGTGTACATGGATAAGATCGGTTTTGGGGAGCAACCTTTCCTTGTTTATAAACATGAAGATGCAGGGCATCCGCATATTCATATTGTAAGCACAACCATTAAAAAAGATGGCAGCAGAATTAACACCCACAACATCGGCAGAAATCAATCTGAAAAAGCAAGGAAAGAAATTGAGCAATTGTACGGATTGGTAAAAGCAGAACGGCAGCAACAATTACTGAAGTCTGGCATCAAGCCGGTGGATGCACAAAAGGCCATCTATGGAAAGGCTGAAACAAAGCGAAGCATTTCTAATGTGGTGGGTGCAGTATTCAGTCAATACAAGTTTGCCTCCTTGCCTGAATTTAATGCGGCTCTAAAACAATTCAATGTTGTTGCAGACAGAGGTAAAGAGGAAGGAAGGATTTACAAGAACCGTGGTTTGGTTTACCGGATTTTGGATAACGACGGAAATAAAGTTGGAGTGCCCATTAAGGCAAGCTCCATAGGTTGCAAACCAATCTTAGATAATCTGGAAAAGAAATTCGTTGCTAATGAAGTTGCAAAGGAGACATTAAAACAAAGAACTAAAAATACCATTGATGATTGCCTGCAGACTTCACCAGGAAGCATAAAAAATTTAGTAGCTGCTTTGCAACAAAAACAAATCTATACAGTGCTAAGACAAAATGCAGAAGGCAGGTTGTATGGAATCACTTTTGTAGACAATCAAAACAAAGTTGTTTTCAATGGCAGCGATTTGGGTAAAGGATACAGTGCTGCTGCTTTGCAAAGCAGGTTGGCTGTAGTTAATGATAACACACTTAAACAGGATGAAACAAAAACTGGAAGTTCATCAGGCTCTATACAAAAAGATATAGCCCTTCAAAAACAAGCCGACAAGACCATTGTACTAATCACAAAAACGGAGAGTTTGCTTGATGTACTTCTTTCAACCAAAGAACAATACGATAACATACCCAACAATCTGCTTAAAAAGAAAAGAAAGAAAAAGAAGAAAACTCATGATTTTTAAAACTTAAAATAAAAGCTATGTCACTTACAGGAGAGAATGAACAGGGGTTGAGAAAGATAATTGACCTCACAAGATTTGGCAGCATCTTTATTTTGCTGCTACACTTTTATTTTTATTGCTATGGTGCATTTGCACTGTGGGAATTTAAAAGTACAATTACAGACAGGCTGTTACAGAATATTGCACACACCGGTTTATTTAAAAGTCTGTTTGTCTCAAAATTTATAGCCATTGGGTTACTAATAATTTCATTGCTGGGAGCACAGGGTAAAAAAGATGAAAAAATTAATTGGAAAAGTGTTGTCGCATATTTGATAATTGGATTATTAATTTTCTTTAGCAGTAGTTTATTCTTTCGGTTAAATTATCCATTGGAAACTATCGCCATTATCTACATGGTTGCAACAGGTATTGGCTTCCTGCTTATTCTTGCTGGTGGAAATTTACTAAGCCGTTTAATAAGCCTGAATTTATCCAACGATGTTTTCAATTCCTTGAATGAAACTTTTCCGCAGGAAGAAAGGCTGTTGACGAATGAATTTTCCATCAACCTAACGGCACGTTACAATCTGAAAGGAAGAATCAGAAAAAGCTGGATAAATATTATCAACCCATTCAGAGGGTTATTGGTAATTGGTAGTCCGGGTGCTGGTAAGAGTTGGTTTGTTATTCAGCATGTCATCAAACAGCATATCGAAAAAGGCTTCGCCATGTTTGTGTATGATTTTAAATACGATGACCTTTCTAAAATAGTTTACAACTGGCTGCAGTTGAATAAAAATAAATATGCTGTTAAGCCATCATTCTATGTCATCAATTTTGATAACCTTTCTGTATCGCATCGCTGCAATCCTTTAGACCCGTCTTCCATGCATGATATTACCGATGCAACAGAATCTGCCAGAACAATTTTGTTGGGATTGAACAGAGAATGGATAAATAAGCAAGGAGATTTTTTTGTAGAATCACCCATCAATTTTGTAACTGCCATCATTTGGTTTTTAAGAAAATATGCGGATGGAAAATATTGCACCTTGCCGCATGTGATAGAGCTGATGCAATTTGATTATGAAGAACTGTTCCCGGTATTAAATACCCAGCCTGAAATTGAAGTATTGGTAAATCCATTTATGACCGCCTACCAGAATGACGCCATGGAGCAATTAGAAGGCCAGGTAGCCTCTGCCAAGATAGGGATGGCACGATTGGCTTCACCGCAGTTATATTGGGTTCTGTCGGGCAATGATTTCACGTTGGACATCAACAATCCAAAACATCCTAAAATAGTTTGCGTGGGTAACAATCCGGAGAAGCAGCAAATTTATGGTGCAGTGCTGTCCCTATATATTTCAAGATTGGTAAGGCAGGTAAATAAAAAAGGAATGCTGAAATGCAGTTTGGTATTTGATGAATTTCCAACTATTTATTTCAACAATATGGATAGTCTGATTGCCACTGCCCGAAGTAATAAAGTTGCTACTACTCTGGCTATGCAGGATTTTAGTCAATTAAAAAAAGATTACGGAAAAGAACAGGCAGATGTAATAGTTAACATCACCGGCAACATTATCAGTGGCCAGGTAATGGGAGAAACTTCCAAACTGCTATCAGAACGTTTCGGAAAAATTATGCAGGACAGGCAAAGTGTTTCCGTAAACCGAACCGATACCTCCATCAGCCACTCCAAACAACTGGACAGTGCCATACCTGCCTCAAAAATTGCTGCTCTTTCTTCCGGTGAATTTGTAGGTCTTGTAGCTGATAATCCAGATGAAAAAATAAAACTGAAAATGTTTCATGCAGAGATTATTAATGATGCTAAGAAATTGAATGAAGAAGTGAGCCGGTATAAAGAGATTCCGGAGGTATCAAATGTTACCCAGCAGCAGGTACTGGATAATTACTACCAGGTGAAGATGGAGGTAAAGCGGTTGATTGGGGAAGAAGTGGGGAGGTTGAAGGCAGAGATGAATGAAAAAATCTAAAATATCAAATCAATAATTCTTAGTCCTCCATTCTGTAACATGCTTCCAACTGCTATTGTGTGAAAATAAACCTGGCTTAAAGTATAATTTATCAATCATAGCCAGGTATTTATTTGACTTTAATAACCCACCTGTATGTTCAGGCTCTAAAGCAATAGTAATACCAGCCAGCCTTTCAAATATCCATTTTATTAATGGCCTTTCAGGGGATAGATATTCTCTGATGGTTTTATCTGTCACGTATGTAAACTTAAACCTACCATCGCTTAACCCATTCTTAATTGTAAAAAAATCCAAGTCAATATCAAAAAAAACAGACTCTTCCTCTACGTTCATCAATGAAGTTTCTAACTCTGAAAATTCACGATATTTTTTAATTACGTGGACGTTTCCATAAATATCCTCAATAGATTCATCTAACCAATCATCCTCAAATGTTCCCTGCCTGCAATTGACATAAACATTGCCTATTAAATTCAAATAGGCTGCTGACATTATATGGCCATCATTAAGAGAGTTGAGTTTAGCCCAGGAAAAGAAAGAAACATCCCCATTGCTTTTTAAATTAAGTTTCTTTAACCATTCCTTTTCTGTGTCACAAGGATAAACTAAATCCTGGTGCCAGTCCAAACTCACCAATGCAGGTGGGGAAGCATTTGCATCTTTCCTTTTCATTGCTTTCAGCCATTTATTCCAAAAGAAAAAAGCATACCTGTGCTCATTAAATGTAGCAAGTTCAATTGCTTTTGTTTCATGATGTATGGGATGGGCAAGTATTTCATACAAGCTGCCAGATGGGGTTGCTATCTCCGGATTTCTAAATGATAACTCACTCATATTTTGTCAAATATTTTATTGTTTGAGTATAAATAAATTCCTGAACCTACGATTTGTTAAGCTAATAAATTCTCCAGTTTGTTTTTCCACTTTTCCCAATCGGGCATTTCCTTACTCTGAAGATTGAAAAATTTCTCACTGTGATTTTTATGCACCAAGTGGCATAGTTCGTGAATAATTACATACTCAATACATGCTTTTGGCGCTTTAATTAATTCTGGGTTTAAAATAATTTTTCCTTTGGGTGTGCAACTTCCCCATCGGGAAGGCATTTCCTGCAGGAAGATAGATTTAGGCTCGACTTTATGCTTTTTGAATTTTTGAATTATCGGCTCAGCTATTTCTGCAAATTTTATTTTTGCTCTTTCTCTGTACCATTCATTCAAAACGTTTTTGGCTGAACTATTTGGTTTGATATGAATCTGAATTTCTCTGGTTTTAAAATGAACATCATTTTTCTTACCCTTTATTATTTTAAGCTTATACTGCCTTCCCATATAAAGGTGAGTTTCGCCGCTTACAAATCTTCTTGCAGGCGTTTTAGGATGAAAGGCAAGAAAAAAACTTTGCTGCTTTATAATCCATGGGGCTTTTTTTCTGATGATTGTTTTTATCTTTTCTAGTGATGCCCCAGCAGGCGCTTTAACTATAACTTCCATTTCAGGGTTTACAGAAATGCCCAAAGTTTTTCTTCCTGAATACTCCAGATAGAAATCAATCTTTTTAGAACCGAATTGAATATAAGTTGTCATTACTGATAACGGAGTTTAGCTACTTCAACACATTTTTCTGCCAATGCTTCTGCTTCCCTGATGGGCATTTTTAAATGGTCTATGAGGTATTCGCCAATAAAGAAATTCATCTTACGAATTACATCCAACTTATTTTGCCAATCAACTACTTTAAAATTTTTAATGATAGAATCCACTTCACTGGAAAAGTCAATTCCTTCTTCGTTAGAAAATGCTGTAGATGCTTTTAATAACCTGTAAAACGCAATGGCTTCTTCTTTATCCAGCAAACTTTCAGGAACATCATCCCCTTTCTTTGTAACCGCTTGTTCCCTGTATTCTTTTACTTTTCGCAATGCTTCTGCTTCAGATATTCTCATGGCTCTTAAATCTGCAATCGTTTGCCTGATAAGCTCCGATAATTTTTTATAAAATACAGGATCTTCTTCCATCCGGGCAGTGATATGCTTTGTGGTACGGCTTGCAATCATTTCCGCTTTGGCTCTTGTGCCCACAACTTTTTCCAGTTCTTTTTCAAAAGCTTCAGCATCCAATATGCTTACCTGTTCTGTTAATTGTATAATTCCTTCTGTAGTTACATGCTGGTCTAATAATTTTTGTAATTGCTTTTCATATTTTTTAAAATCAATAGCATCGGAATAAGTATTAACAACTGCATTTCGTAAACCAGTATAGAATTTTAAATCTTTCCTGTATTGGTTTTTTAATTTTTCTGGTGAGTTGTTTTCAAACTCAATAGATGAAAATGCCATCTTCAGACATTTTGCAAAAGCTGCAAACTTTTGATAAAATTCAGTTCTAATTGCTTCATCAGCCAATAGTACTGCATAGCTTACCACATCCATTTTATTGGGTAACTGCTTAAACAGATTATTCAGTTCGGTATGCAGTTGCGGTAGTTTTTCAATTTCTTTATTTATATCTGTAAAAGTTCCCTCAAGTTCTTCTGCTTCAAATTCTGAAAGATTGGAGTAAGTATTCATGGCTTCATCCAATTGGCTGATAATACCTTCGTAGTCTATAATAAAACCGTATTCTTTACCAGGTGCTACACGGTTTACCCGTGCTATAGCCTGTAATAAAGTATGTTCTTTCAGCTTTCGGCACATGTACATTACAATCACCCTCGGTTCATCAAAGCCGGTTAATAATTTATCTACCACAATTAATAAATCCGGGTAATCAGTTTTCTTAAATTGGTTAATCAACGATTCTTCAAAATTCTTTCCGTGCTTGGCCTCCATGCCTTTCCAAAACTTCAGTACTTCATCTGTTGGTTCTTCATTAGCGTCTTCGTTGCCCTCCCTGTCATCCGGTGCAGACATGATGGCCTCTGTAGTTACTTTACCAATTAAATCAAATGCTTTTTTATATTTAACGGCGGTAGCTTTATCGGGTGTTACAACCATGCCTTTAAAACCGCTCCTTTCACCATTATGGTCTATTCCCCAGTTTTGTGAGTAATGATTAGATATATCTCTGGCTATCTCATCAATACGTTGTTCTGTCTTTCCTATTAAATTTGCCTTGCTGTATTTTCTTTTCAGGTCTGCCTTTTGGTATTCTGCTAATGGTTCAGAAACATAATCAAAGCCTTTATCCAAAGCCTGCTGGTTTACATCCTGCACTGCTTGTCTGCCTTCATATACTATCGGCACAATAGCCCCATCTTCCACCGCCTGCAGAATGGTATAGGCATCAATAATACCCCCAAATTTTTGCGCCGTGCTCTTTTCTGCCTTCATTAAGGGAGTGCCGGTAAATGCCAGGAAACAGGCATTAGGCAACACTTTCTGCATCTTCACATTAAATGTGCCGTATTGGGTGCGGTGGCCTTCATCAATTAGCACAAATATATTATTAGATTCAAGTGGGGTACTGCTTATCTGGTTAACCGCAGCTTCAAATTTGTTGATAATAGTTGTGATGACCCTGTCGCTTTTGCTCCGTAATAACTCAACCAGGTGATTGCCCGTTTTAGCATTATCTACCTGTACATCTACCTGCCCAAAAGTGGCCGTAATTTGTGTATCTAAATCAACACGGTCTGTAACCAAAATAATTTTAGGGTTGCGGACTGTCTGGTAAATTTTTCTTGCAAGCATTGCCATTGTAAGCGATTTTCCGCTTCCCTGGGTATGCCAGATTACACCGCCCTGTCTTCTGCCTTGTTCTACATTTTGTATGCGCCGGATTATTTTTTTTACAGCAAAGTATTGCTGGTACCGGGCAATCTTTTTGAATTTGCCGCCTTCAAAAATGATATAATCTTTTGTAAGTTCCAGCAACCTGTCTGGTTTGCATAAGTAGTATAAATATTCGTCCTGAGGACTTACAGCCAGTTCCTCTTTTTCTTTTTGTTCAAGAATTTTTATTTCCCAGCCTTCTCTTTGTTTATATAGTTTTTCTCTTTGCTGAGTGGTTAAAGCTGCATTTACTAATTGTTTTAATTTTTCCTTCGTATCGTTTTCCCTTTGTTCTCTCCATGTAGCCCAAAACTCTTCTTTGGTATCGGTGGTGGCATATTTAGCCTGTAATGTAGCAATGCTTAATAATACCTGGCTATAAACATATAAATGACGGATACCATCAATTTGCTGGTTACGAATATGCTGCGAAATGGCTTCTGATAGCGGCTCTTTCATATCGGGCCGCTTACATTCCATAACGCAAAGAGGGATACCATTTACAAACAATACAATATCTGGTATATAATGTTCTTTGCTGCCAGTCCGCATTACAGCATATTCTTCTGTTACATGAAATACATTATTTTCCAGGTGCTCCCAATCAATGTAGCGAAGCGTAAAACTTTTTTTATCGCCATCAATATTTTGCTCTAATGCCCTGCCTAAAGTAATAATATTATAAGCCGATTCACAGGCTGCCATGTAACCCTCATTCATTGGCAGGTCTTTTAAAGCCAGTATGCCATTTTCAATATTGGCATCACTGAAGATGCCTGTTTTTGTAGAGCTAACTTTAATGCTGTTGATTTCCTTTAACTGTTTACGCAACACCTCTTCCAGTAAAACATTTGTTGTTTTATTGCCTCTTAAAGCCAATGCCTCGTCCTTTGATAAATAGATATAGCCTAACTTTTGCAGTAACTGCAAAGCAGGGAGTTGAGAGATGTGATTTTCGTTAAACGATGAAGTATCCATTTATTTTAGCTATTATTATTGAATTGGAGTTTCACTTTATTCCTTTCCATATTGTTTCAAAACTTATTGCTTCTCCTTCAAGTAATGGAAAAAGAGAAACATCATCATTCTCTTTTAAGAATAATTTTCCATTTTTAACATCTAATACAGCCATCTTTATTTCCTTATCGAAACCCTTTCTTAACTGGCTTTCCATCAGCGTTAATATTTGCTCAATTTTATCTTTGCCAAGCTTATCACTTTTTAAGTAGAGTTTTACAATAATAAAATTCCCATTGTACTCAAGTCCCAGTTCAGGGTTTATCCTTATATCCAAATCTCCTTTAACCCAATGTTTAGATGGTGGCGAAAAGTATTTAAATGTTTTATTGCCCCAGAACTTTCTATATCCATCTATAGCTTCAGAATAGTTTTTAATTTTTTTATTATCAGTTACTTTGTCAAGAATTTTTTTCAGGTCTTTCCTTTCTCCATCCGATTCATGATTTTTTTTAATTCCTTCCCGTAATGCCTTATAAAAATCTGTGGCAGGAGAATACTCTTCCCGGTTTTTAACTTGTTTTACTTTTGTAAGTTTTGAACTTCCTGCTTTGCATACAAAATCGACAAAGTCCGTTAACGAAATTTCAATTTTAGAACCTTTTGCTTTGGGCATATATTTTACTATTAAATTTTCAATCTTTTTTTTCCTGTCAACAATACCTGCATCAATCCATTTTTCTTCTCCTATAGTTTATCCCTTTTTAATTTAAGAAGTTGAATTTCTTTATCTACAGCTTGCAAAACATTAGCAATGGCGGTCTGTTCTTTTAACGAACTGGGTATTGATAGCGATAAATTTTGAAGTGTTGTTTTTGTAACACTATAAACCGATGTACCTGTAGCCAATTTTCTTAGTCTATTTCTAACTATTTCTCCTGAGAATAAATAACCGCTAAACCCATTTACAATAATTTTTTTGTTACCTCTAAGTACAATTGTATGTAGTCCGCCTACTGCTATTTTATTTTCCAGATTTATTACTTCAACTACTTCGCCAACACCTTCATAATCCTCCGAAGCATCGGCCATTACTATATCACCTTCTTTTAAATAGTCTCGTTCGTTGATGGCTTGTGTGTCATCAACAATTTGAGGAATACCTTGCTGTACTGAAAAATCTAAGAATTCATTTTCATAAAAAGCATGTATGTCTCCATAGTGAATACAATAAATTAAATCCTTATTATTTGCTTTTGATAACCCTTCTCTTGAAATTGAATAAGTTTTTATAAATTCAAAAACATCTCCCATCTTTACAGTTATCCATTTGCAATTTTTAATTCCCTTTTTATTATTCAATAATCTTTTCTTTCCGGTCAATAAATTCTGGATTAGCCATTTTTTCCGAAGCTCTTTTTTCGTAATCAGTTCATTGAGCTTTCTAATTGTTATATCCATTAAAGTGAGAATATTTGCAATAGCTTTTTGTTCTGAAATCGGAGGTAGATTTATCCGAATTGATTTTACTAGTTCGCCACTCAAATTCTCTTGATTTCCGGTATTACTTAGCTTTCTAATATCCTTATACTTGCCGATTAAATATTGAAAAACAAATTGATTATGTGCTTTTTGATTATCTAAGATTATTGCTGCACAGGCTTGGTTCGTAGCAGCTTCTATTTGTAGTATTGCTGTTTTCCCTCTTGTTATACCTTGGCCATAAAGAGCCATAAGTATAGTGCCGGGCGGAAATAATTTTGTAGATGAGTTTTTTAATCCATCGATAGTAATAAATTCCTCTGCTTTTTCTATATGATTGAAATCAATAAGTGAAGTAGTAATCCAAGGTACTTGCCCTCCCCAGTAGGCTTTATTATCACGTCTGGGGGTGCCTCCGGAAGTAATTTTAGCAATTTTTCCTAATTCTATTACTTTCCAATCGCTTGGTAATTTTGAGGCACTAGGCTGTTTAGTTTTAGGTTTTCCCATCTTACTTTACCAATTGTTTTAAATGGTTCTTTATTTCAGCCTGAACATTAGCTAATTCTTTTTCTAATTCGTCAATCTCACCCTGCACCTTTTCAATATCCACTTCATCTTCTTCCACAAATGTGTCAACATATCGGGGGATGTTTAAATTAAAATCATTCTCTGCTATTTCTTCAGGCGTAGCAACATAACTATATTTTTCTTCTACCAGTCCGGGCTGCAATTCACTTTTATTAAACTTCCGGTAAGTGTTTACAATATCCTCAATATCTTTTGGCCGTAGTTTGTTCTGATTTTTACCTGCATCAAACCGTTGGCTTGCATCTACAAACAATACGTTTTTATTATTTCCTTTGCCTTTATTAAAGATTAAAATAGCTGCCGGTATACCGGTGCCAAAAAACAGGTTGGCGGGTAAACCAATTACTGCTTCCAGTATATTTTCTTCAACAGTCTTTTGCCTTATTTTTCCTTCGCTGCTTCCACGGAATAGCACACCATGCGGCACCACAACACCCACTTTACCTTTTCCTTCGTAGGTGGTTTCTATCATGTGGCTAATGAAAGCCCAGTCGCCCTTGCTCTTTGGTGGAGTGCCTCTCCAAAAACGGTTGTGCTTATCGCTTGCTGCTTCATCTGCACCCCACTTGTCCAAACTAAAGGGAGGGTTAGCCACCACGGTATCAAACTTCATCAAAGCATCGCCTTCTTTAAGCTTAGGATTACGGATAGTATCACCCCAACGAATAATGGCATTATCATACCCATGCAAAAACATATTCATCACTGCTAATGCCCAGGTGCTGCCATTGGCTTCCTGCCCGTATAAAGAAAAGTTATCTGAACCAACCTGCTTGCCAGCTTTTATTAATAAAGATCCGGAACCACAGGTAGGGTCACTAATTCTTGCACCCGGTTTTGATTTGGTTAGCATGGCCAGCAATGTAGATACTTCGGAAGGTGTAAAAAATTCTCCGGCTCTTTTACCTGCCTCACTGGCAAAGTTTGCAATCAGAAATTCATACGCATCGCCGATAATATCATTGCTTTCCAAATGCGATGGCGTTAAATCCATACCGCTAAAATCTATCAGCAGTGTTTTTAAACGGGTATTTTTATCTTTTGTATCGCCACGATTACTGGTATTAAAAGATATGTTTCTAAAAATACCGCTGCCATCTTCACTGCTCAGTTTTTCCCTGTTTGCTTCCTCCAGGTCAGTTAAGGCAATATCAATCAGTTCACCTACATTGGCTTCGTTACGATGTTCGTACAGGTAATCAAAAGTGCTGGTCTCCGGCATAATAAAGCGTTCCATCTTCATTGCCCTTTCTGTTCTCTCTTCATCACCTTTATATTTTTTTAGATACTCATTCTTTTTTTCTTTATGTACATCACTTACATATTTAATGAACAGCATGGTAAGGATATAATCTTTGTATTGCGAAGGGTCAATCAATCCCCGGAACGTATCGCAGGCCTTCCATACAAACTGGTTAATTTCATTTTTGCTAATCTTATTGCCCATGGTTATTTTTTTGAAGCTTTTAATAATGTTTGCTGAGTAAGTTTATCTTTTAAAAGGATAAGCCGTTTTATTGTTTGTTTTTCTTTGTCCCTTAGCTGCTGTACACCCACTATTAGCTCCTGAATGTTTATGTCAGGGATATCTATTTCTAATTGTGATAGCTGTGCAATAGAAATAGAAGGGATGGTTGTTGTTGCTTTTGTTTTGTGAAATACCGTAACCTGTTTACTGTTATTTATATACCATGCAACATACTCCGGAATTACCAGGTGCTTGTGGTCGCTTTTAATCCGAATAATAATAAATGAGGAAGAAGCCACTGCCTGACCTATGGAATTGTTATAACACACTGCAAAGTTGTTAAGCCCTTTAGCGGCAAACAATAAATCATCATTCTGCAAAAGGTGCTTATGGTTCTTTTCTGATAGTTTTAGCTGGGGTTTTACGGACGGGTCAAATGAACCGGTTTCGGAAAAATGATTCCCTTGCAGGTAGAGCGTATCCGCCAGAATATCTTGTTGGGCATAAATGCCCGTAGAAAGAGTTGTTATGTGTTCAAGAATTGTTTTCAAAATAAATATTTCTGTATGAATGATACAAAATTAATAGAAATTGTTTATACTTGCAATTAAATTACGCAGTATTGAATATACAAAATTATTTTTAAATCCCTTCTTAACTTACCTACAGGAGTTATTTTTGGTAAAAGTAATAATAATTCAACTAATTAGTTGAATTATTGAATAAGATAGTATATTTGCATTGTGAAACTATTTAAAAAAATATGGCCACATCTGAGGAGGTACACTCATTCTTACAGGATTTTAAAGTTAAACTTGGCATCTGGGGAGTTGTATTCCGGGATGACAGGGGTAAGAATGCACAAGCTCTTTTAAATCTTGAAATAACACCTGTCTTCAGGGAGAAAATTTTGAAAGAATTACAGGTTGGAGATTATTATGAGGGGCCAAAAAAAGAAAATTTGTATGGTGGAGCAGATATGTGGGTGTTTGGAAAAACAATTAAAGGACAGGAAGTATATATAAAGATTACGCTTGGATTTTCGGGTGCTCAGGTTATTTGTATTTCATTTCATGTAGCCGAACACCCTATGGATTACCCATTAAAAAATTAGTGTATGAAAAGTCCATTTACTGGCGGTGCCACAAAATTAGAAAGAGAACCAAGAGTTCTTGAGTACAGAAAAGATTCGTTTGAAGTACTCTACCATTATTATGTGTGTGTTGATACCAATGAGCAATTTACCACAACGGAAATTGACACACTTAACCTGAACCAGGTGCATAATAAATACAGGGAAAAATATGGTATCCCTTTTACGGATGAAATAAAAAACATTCGGGAAAAGTACGGACTTAGTGCTGCCAAAATGAGTGAGGTACTTGGCCTTGGTGCAAATGTATATAGAAATTACGAAGCAGGTGAAATGCCAAGTGTGGCAACAGGCCGTTTGATACGACTGGCTGAAGATGCCGAAGAATTTGGAAAGCTGTTAGAAATGAGCCGGAATTCGCTGGAGCAACATGAGTATGATAAGGTAAAAAAGAAGTTAGATCATGCAAAGGGTGGCTGGGGAAAGGTGGAAGAGATGTGGAAAGGCTGGCTCTTTGGTAATGATTACCCCAACATTCACAATGGCTACAGAGTGCCTACTTTAGAAAAGATCGGCAATATGGTTTGCTTTTTTGCTCAGCGCAATAAACCTTATACTACCGCACTGAATAAGCTAATGTTTTATGCTGATTTTGGACACTTTAAAAAATATGGGCAGAGTATTAGTGGTGTTTATTATAAAGCGATACAAAAGGGCCCTGTTCCGGAAAATTATGGTGGTATTTACAACCATGTAGTAAATAAAGGATTCGCAAAAGTGGAAGAAATGGATTTTGGGGATTTTGTAGGGGAAAGATTTGTAACAGAGAGTGTAGTTATTTTTGATGCTTTGGATGGCCCATTTACTGACACTGAATTAACCGTATTGGAAAATGTTTCAGAAAGATTCAAAGGACTGAGTACGAAAAAAATTGTTGAAATCAGTCATGAAGAACCAGCCTGGCAGGATAACGTTGATGATTATCACAGGATAAGTTTTGAATATGGATTTGAATTGAAAAATATTGACTGATAAAAAGGTCGTAGTTCTTTTATAGAAGGCGAAAGCCCTGATAGGTCTCAAGCTATCAAGGCTTTCTGGAAATGAGTTTTTTGATAAGCTTTCTCGTTTCCGTAGTTTTATTTCGTGCTGCAAAAGTAGGTGTTGTCTAGTTAATAAACAACACCTACTAATTGTGGCCACCAGCAGATATCGTACAAAACTCCTGCCACTAACTTCTCCTTCTACTAAGCTTTCCGGCGACAATGCCCCTACTCCGATATAAGGTCGGGGCAATTATTATTACACCCAAAACAATCTAATAATGGGTAAGAATCAGCATGTAACCAAACATCCCGGTGGTGGATGGCAGGTTAAGGGCGCCGGTAACGAAAAAGCAACAAAAGTTACCGACACTCAAAAACAGTCAATCGATGCAGCTAAAGAAATAGCCAAGCATCAAAAATCAGAAGTAGTTATTCATGGAACAGATGGCAGGATAAGAGATAAAGACTCTTATGGCAATGATCCTAATCCTCCTAAAGACACCAAAAATTAATTGTATAATGAGTTAAACTAATTGAAAATGAAATTGACAAATTCGCAACTGCAGAATTTTATCGCCAGGATAAAATTGAAAAGAGAAAATATGGGAACCTATAGAACCCAGGTAACCAATCTACAAGAAGATTTAGAAAAGTATATTACCTCAGATACCAGCACAGGTATTAAGGTTACCAAGGTAGTAATCGGAGGTTCCTGGAAAAAGGGTACTATTTTAAGAGCTACAGGCGAAAACCCAATTGACATCGATTTAATTCTTTATGTAGAAGGAGAAGCTAATCTGCAAGATGATCTTGAGAGGTTACATGATTTAATTGTGGATTATCTCAAAAAAATATATCCTAATAAAGATATTTTGAGGGATGTAGATGCCGAAGGAAAAACAAAGTCTATAAAAATTAAATTCATAGGCACCGGGCTGGAAGTAGATATTGTTCCGGTAGTTCCAATGGATAAGCCTGCTGACTATGTTTGGCAACCGCAACGCGGGGGCGGTGGTGGAAAATACGTTACCAGCGTAATTAAGCAAATAGAATTTGCTGCAGAATATAGAAAACAAAATACTTCGTATACATCAATTGTAAGGGCTTTAAAATGGTGGCGCAACTATAAGGAATTGGATCAACTATCATCTTTTGTTATTGAACTTATAGTTGCATATTTGGAAACTAATAAAGGCTGCGAAACAAATATTGAAGAGGGGATCGTTCGATTTTTCAAATTCGTAAGTGACCCGACTTTTCCTACCATTAATTTCAAAAATGCAATCAACTCATTGCCAGCTCCTATTAATAAATTTTATGTTGCTGACCCTACAAACAATGAAAATAATGCTGCAAAGAAAATAAATGATATTAATTGGGAAGAAATTAAAAAAGAAGCAAATGATGCATTTGAGGCATTAAATATTGCGCAATCAAAAAATTTCGAAGGCGACACCATTGAGGAGTGGAAGTATGTTTTCGGATCATCTTTTAACATAAAATCAGAAGACTAACATGAGTTATAATACCATTACCGCAACATCTACTTATACAGTGGTTGACATCAGAAAAACATTCGAAGGATTTGAAGCTGATTTAAGAATGATTGCCAGACGTACTGAAAAATGGGCAACAGATTATGTCGATAAAGTGTTTCACGATATCGTAAAGCTGGCTGAAGCAAAGTACTTAAAAACTGTGGATATCATTTTGTTAAGTACAGCAAACGTACCATTACGTGCAGCCAAATATACAGTGAATGAAGCAGGGACTTCGATCACGGGCGATAGAGCTGGTGGAAATGATTGGAATAATTTGCCAAGTACATATCTTGAAGTAGTTATTAGTTATACTTCAGCCTGGCATCTGCTAACTCAACAACAAAAAGAAAATTTTCAACAATCTAACAATTTTAAAATTGGATGGTCTTCATCGTCTATTGATAACAGCTTCCCAACCCTCGCCAAACAGACGGCGCAAAACTTTGCAAGCAACGGCTATGAATTAAATAAGACTAACTATAAATAAATTCTGCATGAATAATACTACAATATTTGACAACATCATTGAACTGCCGAATGCCGATGTAAAAAGAAGGGCAGATGCATTAGTCGGCTTTAATAAAAGATTTGAAAGAGTACATAATAATTTGAAACTCCTAATTGATCAAGAAGGATTAATAGAATGGAGCAATAAACATCATAAAATAAAATTGCCTGTTCTCGAAACAATATTAGATAGGTATCCACTTGTGTTATTGGCAGGTGATGCAGGAACGGGTAAAACTGTATCAGCAGAGGGAATAGCAGATAGAATGGTAAGAGAATTAGGCAAAGACGGCTTTTTTCTTAAGTTGAGTACCAGGGTAAGGGGCGAAGGCCTGCATGGACAAATGGGGAATTTAGTAAATAACGCATTCGACAGATTAAAACAAGAAGCTGGTAAAAAGAGGATTGCATTTTTATTTATTGATGAAGCTGATGCAATTGCAACTACAAGATCTACACACCAAATGCATCAGGAAGAAAAAGCTGCTGTAAATACTTTAATCCAAAAAATTGATGAAATAAGAAGTTTAAATGGCCGTGCAATTATATTTATGTCAACTAATAGACTTCATTTTATTGACGAAGCCATTATTAGAAGGGCAGCAATAATTATGGAATTTGAAAGGCCAGATGAAATTGAAAGAAAAGAATTATTTATAAAAACACTGGATGGAACAGGAATTAAAGACAAAGAATTTGACAAGCTTGTTGAATTAACGGGCCCAAATAAAAATAATGGGTTAGGGTATTCTTTTTCTGACTTAACATTGAAAATTCTTCCAGAAGCAGTTGCAGAAAGTTTTCCTAATAAACCACTCTCATTTGAAGTTCTTGAAAACGTAATCAAACGAGTAAAACCAAGCCCCAAAATAATATGAGAAAAAATATTGCAGAAGTATTGATTTTTTTATCCGGCATTGCACTTATTGCCTATATCCTTATATATAGGGATACCACAAAGCCTTTTCCGGCACTGTTAATAGCAATTGCAGTAAATATCATTACAACACCGTTATATATTGGTATTGTTGAAGGGATTTATAGCGTAAGAAAGCTTCCATTAATATTCAAAACTCAAATATGGTATAGGAATAAAGATGTAAGATTATCTATTTCATATTTGTTTAGAATAAAAAGTAATGGAAAATACCTTTTGGTAAAAAATAGAAAAGGTAATTTCTATCAATTAGTAGGCGGTGCTTATAAAACGCTCCCCGGAGTTGAAAAGGTATTTAAAGAGAATTCAATAAAGCCTGACAAAAGATTCGAAACTGAACATGGTATAGCAAAGAATGATTTACGATTTCGTTTGCCAGGAAGAAATGTTATAAAAATCATTCGATGGTTTAATTCAAGAGAAGATAGGGAAACTTCACAGTGGAGAGAATTTTGCGAGGAGTTGCTTACTACAAATATAATTACAGATAAACATAGCTTTCGTTACATCGATTATAAGTATGCCACTACTGTCCAAACTCCTATCCAAAAAGCAAAAAATTTATCCTGCCAAGAAATTCTTATCTATGAAATATTTGACTTAATTCCCAATGATGAACAAGTAAAAGTTCTGGATGAATTATACCAAAAGGGAGATTCGGATAAAGTTAAGTGGGCAGATGAAACCCTTATTAATTCATTGGGATTTGATGAAAGAAAAAAAGAAATGGAATATGAAATTGGAGCTCACACGAAATGGGCTATTAATGAAAAATACTCAACGGAATAAATAATGAGAAGGAAAGAAAAATATATTGTTCAGGGTGCAGTAATAGGTTTTGTTGGAATTGCTATCGGGGATATTCTATTTCAATGGTTTAAACATTGGCAGAAGGATATTCCTTTTACTTGGGATAGCTATAATGGCAAACAGACTCTAAAACATGCTCTTATCGGAAGTGCTGCAGGTGCAGGCGTAGGTTATTTAGTCTACGAATCAAAGTTGTCAGATGAATCTAATCATCCGTTTAATTCAGACGAACATTTACGTAAAATATTATCAGAAGAAAACCTGAAATCTAATCCTGCCCTTTTAAAAAAATATCTTTCTTATAAATCGGAGATGAAGAAATGTCTTGGCGAAAAATTTGCCCAAAAACTTACCTGTCAGCCGGAAGATGCCGGTTCCTTTTTTAAACGTACTGCAATTATGTCTAATTGTGACCTGGATATTATATTGCCATTCAAGAGAAGTAGCTACACTACCCTTGAAGATATGTACTATGATGTACACGACATAATGCAAAGAAGTTTTGGCGATAAGGCTATTGTGAGTAAACAGACAAAAGCTATAGGTATAACCTTTGAACATGATGGTCTTCCAATACACTTTGACATTGTTCCGGGCAGAGAGATCAACGATTATAGGTGCAAAAAAGACCTGAACTTATACGTAAGACCTGACTGGGCTTGGCAACGGGGATCTTCGTTTAAAAGTATCCGTTTTACCAACCCCTTGTTTCTTATGATTTACCTGCGTAGTAATTTTGCGGCAGCAGTTCTTTGATTCTATTGATCGGGTGATCTTTGATTTTAGAAAGCACTTCGGTAAGCCATTGGATTGGTTCTATGTTGTGTAGCTTGCAGGTGGCAAAAAGACTATACAGCATTGCACTTATTTGAGCTGCTTCGTGGCTGCCTGCGAAGAGCCAGTTTCTTCTGCCAATAGCAATTGGCCTGATGCTATTTTCTACCAGGTTATTATCAATAGGCAAGAAGCCCTCCTGAGTATATACATTTAATTTTTCCCAGCGGCTTAAAGTGTATTGTATTGCTTTGCCCAATGGACTTTTGGGTAGCGATGTAGTAAGTTGTGTTTTTAATACAAGGTGTATGGCCGCTAATATGGGTACAGATTGTTCTTGACGTTTTTGTTTGATTTGTTCGGTTGTAAAATTATTTTCCCTGCAATGTTTTTCTACACCATATAGTTGGGCAATAAGTGTAAGCACTTCGCTTGCTTTGGCATTATCAAACTTTTGTGCATCTATAAATTTACGGCGGGCATGTGCCCAGCAGTTGGATACAGTAATATCGGGTGTATTTTCAAACTGTGTGTATGCACTATACCCATCTACATGTATATGGCCTTTATAGCCTTGCAGCATTTCTTTGGGGCATCCGCCATCTCTGCCCTGCTGATAGTTAAATATGACAAGTTTACTTAATGTATTGTAATAGACCCAATAGTACCCTTGGTGCGTAGTGCCTTTTTTATTTTTATCTAATACTTTAAGAGGGGTTTCGTCTATCCCTAACGAATGGGTGTTAAGTACTTCTTGTCGCAATGCATCGTATAGCAGTTCTATTAATCTTCCAACTGCTTTCAACCAACCGCAAACGGTAGCGGCATCTATGACTACTTTTTGCCGTAAAAACATTTGCAGCAATCTGTGTATGGGTAAATGATCAATAAATTTACTAGCCATTAAATATGCCAGTAGCGATGGGCCAGCAATGCATTTGTCTATTGGCATAGTTGGTAATGCTGCTATCACACGTTTTGCCTGAGTGCCTTCTTCGATTGGTTTTATATATTCAGGGCGGATGTATTTTTTTATAAACAGCTCGCCTACTTTATATTCTAATACTTCGGTTATTTGCTGACCCACTGGTTTTAGTCCTGTTACATCCTGGGTTGGCTCCAGTATTATTTCTTCTCTGCGAATATGGGAAGGTAATGGGTTACGGCCATTGTGGTTAACGCGGATGCTTTTTTTTGTTGTGGTTACTTCTTTGGTTGCTACGATAGTTGTTACGGTTACTTCTGCCAGCTTTTCATCAGGGAATAAATCGGCTTGTAATGCAGTTACATTGGGTGTAAATTTTTCTTGCTTTCCACCAAAAATATATTTTTGAAGTTCTATTATTTGAAGCTTTAGCAGGTTGATTTGAATGGCTTGTGCTTCAATTGTTTTCTGCTGTTCAGACACTTCAATTTTTAGTGCATTGTTTTCGACTAACACCTGCTCGTATAAGCGCCTATAGTCGATATGTGGGGTAATAGTATTGATGAAAAAAGTGAGGCAACTATCATACCAGCAGGGCTACACAATGCAATATTGACGGGCTTTTCAGGCTTTTATTGAAAATCTTTTTTTATGCCTGACAGATTGTAATATAATGCCTTGTAAAATCAGTTGCAGTTGTAAATTAGATAGTAAAATGTCATTACTTTCCTGCATTTTGTCAGGGTGTTCAAAGGCGCCTTTTTCTAATCTTTTTTCGTAAATAGCAAAGCCGTCTTTGTCCCACTGCAATAACTTTATTTGGTTGTGTCGCTTGTTCATAAATACAAACACATCGCCACTTAAAATATTCTTTTCCATCTCGTTTGTTACCAGGCCACACAAGCCATAGCAACCCTTTCGCATGTCTACTATTTTGCCATAGAAATAATAACGGATACTTGCACTTAAGTATAACATATCAACTTACCAATTGCTTTAAATAATCTGCGGGTACTAAATCGCCAAAATGTATTTTTACTCCATTTGTAAAAATAATTTCAACAAAACCGCTTTGTTGTGATACCGGTTGTAGCTGTATGAATGATCCCGTATTCTTTTTTGACTCATCTGATAATTTTTTACGCCAGTAATAATAGGTGGAAGAATTTAAATGATGTTCCTTACAGTATTGCTCTACATACAAACCACTTGACTTGCAGGCTGCTATATGCTGGCGCATTTGTTGCGCCATAATTATTTTTTCATCTTGCATTACGCAAAGGTGATGGAGCCAAGTGGCTATTCAAATAAGGGGTTGGTAGAATGGATAC
>JBBRSV010000036.1:0-34909 GCA_038245055.1 Chitinophagales bacterium
GAAACCGGTATCGTTATGGTCATTTATCTCAATGATGCCATGCAGCAGTTGGTTGAAAAAAAAGGTAATTCAAAAGAAACAATCACAAAGGAGGATTTGCGGGAATATGTGATTGCAGGAGCAACGAAACGCTTACGGCCAAAGTTAATGACGGTAAGTGTTTCACTCTTTGCATTAATACCCATTCTTTGGAGCCATGGAGTAGGTAGTGATGTGATGAAACCAATTGTATTGCCGATGGTAGGCGGTGTACTCACATCAGCTACCCATATATTATTGGTAACGCCATTGATTTTTTTAATGGCAAAAGAGTATGAGTTGAGGAAGCATGGCAAAATTGATGTACTCGAAACAAAGCATGAGTCACTATCAGCAGAAAATAATACGATATGAAAAGTTTAAAATTATTGATTGGAGGGTTACTCATCATACAAGCAGCACATTCTCAAAAATTGCTGACGATGCAGGAAATACAAACAGCCATTGAAAAAAACCATCCAACTTTAAAAATGCTTGATGCAGAAGCCCGTTCCATGAACGAAGCGGCAAAAGGAGCTTACAGTTGGATGCCACCTGAATTGGGAGCAGGATTTTTCCAAACTCCTTACGACCCCGGCAGGTGGAAATCAATGAACGGTCAGCCAGGCATGGGTGCATTTATGATTTCTGCACAACAGATGTTTCCCAATAAAAAAAAGCAGCATGCAGCGTATGATTTTATGAATGCTCAGTCAACAGTTGAATTGCAAAAAAAAGATGCAGTGATCAACGAATTGCTTTTTACAGCAAGAAAAAACTATTACGACTGGATTGTCCTGGAAAAGAAATTAAAAGTGCTGGATGAAAATAACAGGCTTTTAAAATTTATGATGCAGAGTGCAGAAATAAGGTATAAAAACGGTTTGGGTAAAATCAGTGCCTATTACAAAGCCAAAGCAGCATTGGCAAATGTAGAAAACATGCAGTTGATGTTACGGAGTGAAATTGAACAAAAGAGAATTGCCATCAATATAGTGATGAACCGCAACGCTGATGAACCTTTTTTGGTAGATACCAACTATGTATGGCTCGATTTTAATAAAGACATGTTCGACTCTGCCACTTTAATGAAGCAAAGAAGCGATATAAAAGTAATTGACCGCAGTATTGAAGTCAATAACCTTGAGCGCAAGGCCGAACTGGCAAAATTGAAACCAGAGTTTGGTATTCAATATAATCACATGACAGGTTGGGCAAGGCAGCCCCTGATGTTCACTGCCATGGTCATGGTAAAAATTCCAATGGCTAAATGGTCCTCAAAAATGAACAAGGCAAAAGCCGAAAGCCTGGTATGGCAAAATGAGGCATTGAGAAATCAACAACAGATGATTGTTAATGAGGCTTCCGGCATGGCAAGTTCATCTTTTACCGAACTGGAATTAAAAAAGAAACAGATGTTGTTGTATGAGCAGCAGATTATTCCGGCTTTAAGAAGAAACTTTCAAACTATGCAATTAGGGTATGAACAAAATACGGAAGAACTTTTCCAGTTATTTGATGCATGGGAAGCCTTAAATATGACACAGATGGATTACTTCGACCAGTTGCAGAAAGCCTTGCAAATGCAGGCCGAACTGATGAAAATTATGGAGATAAAATAAACAACATGATGAAAAGCTTTATAAAAAATAAATGGTTCTGGCTGATAGCCATTGTGCTGTTTATATCGGCTTGTAATAATACCGGAACTAAACAGGAGGTTATGTACACCTGTCCTATGCCACAGGATTCAGTATTCAGCAACAAGCCGGGGAAATGTCCAAAGTGCGGAATGAATTTGATTCCAATGGCTGATCATACCATGCACAGCGGGAAAAATATGGCCGACAGTACCCAATCAAAAGTCAAAGCATATACCTGTCCCATGCATCCGCAGGTGCAAGCTGATACAGCTGGAAACTGTCCTATCTGCGGGATGCAGTTAGAAAAAACAAAATCAGCAGCAGAGCCCAAAGCCGTTTCATTAAATACGTTGCTGAAACCATCCAACCAGCAGGTGATTGCAAATATTCCAATGGTACACATGATGGAAAGAGAAGAAAATATTGAAATGGAATCGTACGGATTTATAACCTATGATACAAGGCAAACGGGTGTTATTTCATCTAATTTTTCAGGCAGGATTGAAAAACTCTATATAAAGTACCGTTATCAGAAAATAAGTAAAGGACAACGCATCATGGACATTTACAGCCCTGAGTTGATGACTGCACAGGAAAATTTATTGTTCCTATTAAAGAACGATCCCGACAATACCATGCTGATAAATGCTTCAAAACAAAAACTTTATTTGCTGGGAATGGGTAATCAGCAGGTAAGTACAGTTATCAAATCTGGCAAAGTCAATTATTCAGTAACTGTTTACAGCAACTACAGTGGGCATGTGCATGAAAGCAATGGTTCAGCAATGAATAGTAATCAGCAAGCCGAAATGATTTCCATTGCTTTCACAACAGAAGAACTTTCTGTGAAAGAAGGAATGTATGTACAAAAAGGTCAGAATATTTTTTCTGTATTCAATCCAAACAAAGCATGGGCCTTGTTAAACATTTTCACCGGCCAGGCAGCAATGGTCAAAGTAGGTAATAAGGTACGCATCACATCTGAAACAGATCCGTTAAAAGATTTCAGGGCTTCTATTAGTTACATCGAACCTGTTTACAGGGAAGGAAACAAAACTGTTACAGCAAGGGTTTATTTTGATAATACTGTTTCTAAAATCCCTATCGGAAGCCAGGTGAAAGCTATCATTTTTGCTGGTGACCGTTCGGCAGTATGGTTGCCCGAAGAAGCAATATTGTCTTTGGGTTTAGATAAAGTTGTTTTTGTAAGAACCGGCGAATCTTTTATGGCCAGAAAAATTGAAACCGGAATTACCAATAAACACCTGGTACAGGTATTAAATGGTTTGGATAAAAACGAAGCCGTGGCCGCCCATGCCCAGTACCTTGTTGACAGCGAAAGTTTCATCAAAACAAATTAAAGTAAAATGAAAAAGTTTTTTTTATTCCTCATCACAGCGTTAATTGTCCTGGTATCCTGCAAAGGCAAAAAGGAAACCACTATGAATAAAGATGAATATTATACCTGTAGTATGCATCCGCAGATCATGCAGGACAAACCCGGCCTTTGCCCCATTTGCCACATGGAACTAATTGTTGTGAAAAGAACCAATACTGCAGCCGATGAAATTATGTTGAATGATGAACAGATAAGGCTGGGCAATATTCAAACAGATACTATTCGCAACAGCATAATTGGAGACAAGCTGCTGTTAACTGCCACATTAAATGCCGATGAATCAAAAGTAAACAGTATCAGTGCCAGGATAATGGGCAGGATTGACAGGCTTTATTTTAAAAATGTTGGTGATTATGTTCCAAAGGGAGCACATCTCTATGATTTATATAGTGAAGAACTGAATAATGCTAAACAGGAATATATAGCAGCGTTGGAAAAACAGCAATCACTTGACAATTCAATAATTGATTTCAATCGTTTGCTGCAAAGTGCTAAAATGAAATTGCTTTTATGGGGCATGAGTGAAGCACAGGTGAATGAATTAGGTAAAACAAAAAAATCATCTCCGCTTACTTCATTTTACAGCAACGCATCAGGCTTTATTACCGAATTGCCTGTGATGGAAGGACAGTATGCATCGGAAGGTATGACGATTGTGAAACTGGCAGACCTTTCATCATTATGGGCCGAGGCACAGGTCTATGCCTCACAACTTTCTGCCATTGATTTAAATGGCATCGCTATCGTTCAGATTCCTGATTTACCCGGTAAAGAATGGAAAGGAAAAATTGAATTTGCAAATCCTGAAATTATACCGGACAGCAGGCTTAACCTGGTAAGGGTTACCATACCCAATCCAAACGGGATATTAAAACCCGGAATGCCAGCCTATGTAAGTATAAAAAGCAGGGAAATAAAGACGCTTACACTGCCAACGGATGCAGTGCTTCGGGATGGAAAAATGAATGCAGTTTGGATTCAGTCAGGAAAAAATAGTTTTAAAATGAAAATGGTTGAAATTGGTTTAGAGAGTGGTGACCGGATAGAAATAAAGTCAGGTTTGCAAAACGGAGACGTAGTAGTGATGAGAGGTGCTTATTTGTTGCATAGTGAATATGTATTTAAAAAAGGA
Organism: Chitinophagales bacterium; assembly: GCA_038245055.1. Taxonomy (GTDB): domain Bacteria; phylum Bacteroidota; class Bacteroidia; order Chitinophagales; family Chitinophagaceae; genus Ginsengibacter. Next base: position 4,193 of record JBBRSV010000036.1, read on the forward strand.
AATGACCCGATGGCAGGAATGAAAATGTAAAAGCAGGCAAAATGAAAATCATACCAAAGTCAATATTGAAAAAAGTAGTACTGCTGGTAGTGATATTATCTGCATTGATACAGTTTATTCCAAAGCCAAAGAAGAATATAAATGATTCAATATCTACAGCTTCAATTGATGCACTTTATTCAGTACCGGATACAGTGAAGCATTTGATGAAAGTATCCTGTTACGATTGTCACAGTAATAATACTCATTATCCCTGGTACAGCAACATACAACCATTTGTCTGGTATTTAAACAAGCACATTACAGAGGGGAAGAAAGAATTGAATTTTGATGAATTTGAAAATTATTCTTTAAGGCAACAAAAAAGCAAAATAAAAGCAATCGCCAGTCAGATAGCGGATAACGAAATGCCCTTGACTTCATATAAGTTACTACATCGCAAAGCAATGTTAAACAAATATGAAAAACAGCTTATAATCAATTGGGCAAAACAAAATTTAGATAGTCTTAATTTAATAAAACATTAATAATGGAACATCAGCGTAATCATTCAAACGAAGAAAAAGGTAAAAAAGCAATGCCTGAAATGGATCACAGCAAGATGAATCATTCAAAAATGGATCATAGTAAAATGAATCACGACCATGGAGCGATCCCGATGGGTATGGCGGGGCATGACCATCACCGGATGATGATTGAAGATTTCAAGAAGCGGTTTTGGGTTAGTTTAATCATCACTATACCCATTCTTGTTTTCTCACCAATGATTCAACAGTTCTTCAGCTATCAATTATTGCTTCCGGGAAATAAATATATTTTGTTGGTACTTTCTTCCATAATTTATTTCCGGGGAGGCTGGCCGTTCTTAAAAGGCTTTTATGAAGAAATTAAAAAAACTGCACCGGGCATGATGACATTGATTTCAATGGCAATCAGTGTAGCTTATTTTTATAGCGCTGCAACCGTTTTTGGATTACCGGGGATGGATTTCTTTTGGGAATTGGCAACACTGATTGTAATCATGTTGTTAGGCCACTGGCTGGAAATGAAATCAGTTTTGGGTGCATCCAAAGCATTACAATTACTGGTAAGTATGATGCCTGCCGAAGCACATAAAGTACAGGGTGATCATATAATGGATGTTCCGCTGAGCGAATTACAAATCAATGATATTATTCTTATCAAACCCGGTGAAAAAGTTCCTGCCGATGGAATTATTGTAGAAGGAAGCAGTTACTTGAATGAAGCTATGCTCACCGGAGAATCAAAACCTGTAAAAAAAGCAATAGAAAATAAAGTAATTGGCGGTTCTATTAATGGCAACGGTTCTTTAAAAATTAAAGTGGAGCACACAGGGAAAGACAGTTATCTCAATAAAGTCATTTCATTGGTGGAGGAAGCTCAAAAATCAAAATCAAACATGCAGAACCTGTCTGACAGGGCTGCAAAATGGCTAACCTATATCGCATTGGCAATTGGTTTTGGCACATTGGCCACCTGGCTTTTATTGGGCTATCCTTTTGTTTTTGCATTGGAACGTATGGTTACGGTAATGGTAATTGCCTGTCCGCATGCATTGGGCCTGGCTATTCCTTTGGTTGTTGCTATCTCTACCGCAGTATCAGCACAAAATGGTCTATTGATTAGAAACCGTACAGCTTTTGAAGAGTCAAGAAATATTTCTGCCATACTTTTTGATAAAACAGGAACATTAACCAAAGGTGATTTTGGAGTAACAAGAATTGTATCGGTTGACAAACAAATTTCCGAAGATGAATTGCTTCGTCTTTCATCAGCCTTAGAGCAAAGTTCTGAGCATCCCATTGCAGTAGGAATTGTCAGTAAAGCAAAAGAGAAAAAAATAACGATTCCAAAACCTGAAAACTTTAATGCAATAACGGGTAAAGGAGTAGAAGCAAATGTAGAAAACAGGAAAGTAAAAGTTGTAAGCCCTGGTTATTTAAAAGATAAAAATATTGCTGTACCGGAAGATGCATTCAGCAGCGAAGCAGAAACGGTTGTATTTATTATTATTGATGATAATCTTGCCGGGTATATTGCCCTGGCTGATGAGATAAGACCAGAAAGCGCCGAAGCAATTAATATTTTTAAGAAGAACAAAATAAAAGTATTTATGGCAACCGGTGATAATGAAAAAGTGGCAAAAGCTGTCAGTGATAAATTAGGTTTAGATGGATATTTTGCAGAAGTATTGCCACATCAAAAAGTAGAGATTGTAAAAGACCTGCAAAGTAAAGGAGAGTTTGTTGCAATGACAGGCGATGGCGTAAACGATGCCCCTGCATTGGCTCAATCAGATGTAGGAATTGCTGTTGGTTCTGGAACAGATGTAGCAGCAGAAACAGCAGATATAATTTTAGTAAACAGCAACCCACAGGATATTGCTAACCTGATTTTATTTGGAAAAGCAACCTATAATAAGATGATTCAGAATATTGCCTGGGCAACCGGATATAATGCGATTGCAATTCCTTTGGCTGCAGGTGTTCTTTATTCATCAGGTTTTGTTTTAGGTCCGGCAGTAGGAGCAGTATTGATGAGTTTGAGTACGATCATTGTTGCTATTAATGCACAGTTGTTGAGGAATAAGATCGGGAATAAATAATTGCAAAGAAAGTAGAAGATAAAAACATCAACAATAAATTAAGAATGGCATCTATGATTTTATTTTAATCATTAAGGCTGGGTAGTGTAGTTATAATTTAATCGACTTCGTTTTGCATTTATGGTAAACACCAACAAAGATTATAAGACAGAACTGAACTATATTTTAAAATGTAACTTTTCTCTACGGACACATTTTGACAACGACCTTGGCTTTGGTGCAGGGTTGACATTCTCTTATTAGCCAACGCTGCAAGTCAGGTACTTTTGGCAGGCACACAAGGCGATACAGAAAGCCAACCTGCCTTGCTCAACGCACTGGCAACAGTTTTATAGTTCGGCAGACAAGACACTTTAGGTTGACATAGTACGACAGAAAAGAAGGGTATGCATACAACGTTCGAGTATTGCTGCAGTTGGGGAATTGACCAACTGTCTGCCCGGAACTGAAGCTAAATTAATAAACAAAAGTTGAAGTTAGAACTAATGCCCAACAGAATTACGTCCGCCGAAACCAAAGCTTGGATATGCACTGCTGATGATTGTACTTCCGTCCAGCCCCAATTGCAGCAATGCTTTTGTTCGTTCGCCCTTCGTCATGCTGTGTCAAACTGAATACTGTATCCAAAGAAGTAGGGTGTGTCCCAGAAGCGTTGGCACAAGGCAGGCTCTTTTGTAAGGTTAGCTTTTGTGTATCGGCTTTGTGTGCCTTGCAAATGTGCCTGACTTGGTGCGTTGGCAATTTTGTAATATATATTTCCAAATGACAAACCCTTGCATTTAGTATAAATAATCATGTAGTACGCTTGAAAAATTATCAGGATTTTGGTAGATAAATTATCGAATGCTTTTTCTATTTAAATTCAAGATCTCCGCCCATTAATAACATTTGATAAGTTATAAATGGATTTAGTACAGGCTGCTGATTAAATAGTACAGTAAAAGTATTTTGAAGTCTGGCCTTTTGATTTGATGCTAATACAACAAGTTCTTTTCCATTCTTTAGCTTAACTACTGCCTTCGTTACCTGCGGGATGCCAAATACAAATTCTCCTTTTGAAGGATTTATCGGATAAAAACCCAGTGTTGAAAAAATATACCAGGCACTCATTTGCCCACAATCATCATTGCCAATCATACCGGTTGGCGTATTGTTATAAAACTCTTTACAGATTTGCGTAATTAGTTCGCCTGTTCTGGCAGGTTTGTCTGAATACGCATAGAGATAAGCAATATGATGACTTGGTTCATTACCATGTGCATACTGGCCAATCATCGCTTCCTGCCCTAAATATTTATTTGGATTGGGAGTTCGAATGGTAAAAAAACTATCCAGTTGTGCAGTGAAATTTTTCCTGCTTCCTAATAATTGAGTGATGCCTTTCACATCGTATTGTGCTGCAGTCCAGAAATATTGCCAGGCATTGGCTTCTGTATAATCTCCGGGATTGCTTAATGGAGAAGTAGCCATTAATGGATTGAATGGCGTTCGCCAATTGCCCTTACTATCTTTCCCCCTCATTTGTTTTGTTGAAGTGTCGTATAAATTTTTGTAGTAACTGGCACGTTTATAAAAAGCAGATGCAATATCTTTCTTTCCCATTTTTTCTGCCATCAGTGCAATGCAGTAATCATCCACGCCATGTTCTAAGGTTCTTGATACGGCTTCATTATCTAAACTGTCAAATGGATAATAACCAAACTTGTTGAGCAAAGTCCAGTTACTGTTGATGTGATTTTGCGTTGTTGATTTTATCATTTGTTGCAATGCCTCCTCCCCATTAAAACCGGTAAAGCCTTTTAGGTAAGCATCAGCCAATACAGGTATTGCATGATTGCCAATCATACAATAATTATCCTGGCCCCATGCAGTCCATATGGGGAGAAAGCCTGCTGCCTTACTGTGTTCTATCATACTGCTAATAAAACCATTTACCCTTTCGGGTGCAATTAAAGTGTAGAGTGGATGAGCAGCACGGTATGTATCCCAAAGAGAAAGGGTAGAATAATATTCATTATTTTTTGCAGTATGAATTTTATCATCAGCGCCTCTATATTGTCCATCTATATCTGCAATATTGCTTGGCTGAATAAACAAGCGGTACATGCAGGTATAAAAAATTTCATTTTGTTTTTGCGAGGCTTCTATTTCTATCCGGTTTAGATAAGTATTCCAAACTTTTTTGGCATGTACAATAGTTGCAGAAAAATCCCATTTGGGTAATTCTTTTTGTAAATTATTTTTTGCCCCTTGCACACTTACTGTTGATAGGGCAATTTTTGTTTGGAGGATTCTATCTTTTAAATTAAAATTCAAAATATACCGAGGTGCATTTTCTTTTGCTTGCTTTGGTAATTGAGAAGAAGATAAAAATGGTTGGTTAAATTTGATAACGAAAAAATATTTTCTGTCAACCCAATTTTTAATATGGCAATAGCCAGATATGGTTGTATTATTCTCTAGTTGAACATTGCTTTCTAATACTAAAGAATCTGTTAGAAATTTTAAGCCATGCTGTAAATCAACTAATAATTTGGCTTTGTTATTTGGATAAGTATATTGGTGAAATGCAACTCTTTCAGTTGCGGTCAATTCTACTTTCACTTTATTATTTAATGTAACAGTATAATATCCTACTTTGGCTTTTTCAGTATTTTTTAAATAGGCTTCACTAAAATTTTCTTTTCTGTCATCTGTAAAAGGCTGTAGCAGCACATCGCCAAATTCATTGATCCCCGTGCCGTTGGCCCTTGTTTGCGAAAAGCCCATTATCATAGAATCTCTGTATTGGTAACCGCTGGTATTATCCCAGCCATTGTCCTTATTATCCGGCCCAGGCTGCACCATGCCAAATGGCATACAGGGACCGGGAAAAGTATGACCTGTTCCTTCTGTGCCAATAAATGGATTAACAAATTGGGTGTAATCTTGTGGTTTTTTTTTGGATTGGCAATAGCTTGCTGATGTAGATAGAAAAGTGAAAAATATAAATAAATAAAATTTCATTAATTTATTTTTTTAGTAAAAAAAGTAAAGGAATATCCAATCGCTTTGACCATGATTGCTCAGAGTGATTTTCGCCGGGGAAATATTTTGTTTGCCAGTGTTTGGTATCATAGCCTTGCTGCTGCATCACTTCATCTACTTTTTTTTGTATAGGTGGATAGAGTGCATCCAATGCTTGGTCGCCACAATCAAAATAAATTTTATGAATACGTGGATTTGGTAAATGGGTTTTTAAATAATTGATAAAAGCGTCTGGCACAGGATTATTTTCCAGCGACCAAACACCCGGCCAGTGTGTACTTAAACAGGCAGCACCGCCAAACACTTGTGGATATTCACAAATGGCATACATTGAAATTAATCCTCCCATGCTGCTGCCCATGATAAAAGTTTTTTCTTTATTTGTTTTGGTAGAATAAGTCTTATCAATAAAAGGTTTCAATTCAGTAACTAAAAATTTTAAGTAGTTATCTGAAACCGGCTGAAAGATATCTTTTGTTCTTCCTGCTCTTTGGAGTTGTGCAGTAATGCTGTCTTTCTGAATCTGTGTTAAAGATTCATAAGGTTTCTGTGGAAAGTAATCAGCATGCCTTGTATTGCCACTATTCCATACGCCCACTACAATTACATTTATTAATTTTCCTTCGCTTTGCAGTTTTGAAATCATATCGTCTGCATTCCATGCAGCATGGTTCCAGGTTATGGCTGTATCATAAAGCATCTGACCATCATGCATGTAGAGAACTGCATACTTTTTTTCAGAGGAATATCCATCAGGCAGCCAAACATCTACATTTCTTGCAGTAACAAATGCTGAAGTAAAATTTTCATAGCGTTTAATACTACCAGATGAAACTTTGGGTAACTGTGCATGTATGGTTACGCAAATCAAGGGAAAGCAAATATTTAATATTGTTTTTTTCATTTTAAAAACTAGTTGATTTTAAAAGTCACTTTCCGCAATATGGCAATACCCATCGGTATCAGTTTTATTGGCTGCACCGTATTAGTTTGTGTATTTAAAACTTTACCAGTTAAATATGTTTTGTTGCTGTACCAATCGTTATTGCTTTTTGTATCCGCAAAATAACTAAAGCCAAAAGCATTATTCTTTTCAACAGCAATGAACACAAAATTTTTATAGGTTTCATCCGTATGTTGCACCATAAAATCTTCAAAACTGTCAATGGGATAATTTTTAACTACTTCATTTTTAGAAGGGATATTGTATGCATACACTATTGCCCCACGTTGTAAAAAAGTTTCGTTATTAAATGCCTGAACCGGCTGGATATTATTTTGAAATGCCACATGAATTTTATCTCCGGTTTTCCATTTTTTTGTAACCTTATAAAAACCATCAGCTTCTTTAACTGATGCACCCGCCACTTGTATATTCATATCGGCAACCCAGTTCGGTTTGCGGATGTAAATGGTAAATTCAACAGCCTCACCAGTTGTTATCATCAACTCAACAGCATCTGAAAATGGATAAGTAGTAGCTTCTGTAATGCTTATTGGAACTGAATTGTAAGTAGATTGCAATTTAGATGGGCCGAATAAAACTGCAGCAAAACCATCGGCTGTTTTCATCCACATATTGCTTACATAATAAGGCAGGTTACGTCCATAACTAGGGTTACAACATACTGCTGCATCGGCATGTGTAGGGGAGTATTTATAACGTACATCTTCCTCTTTAAAACCAGAATTAGGCGATTTTTTGTTTAGTTGAATACAGTTATCAGTTTTGCAATAGGTAAGCCCTTTGCCATCGCCATACCTTGCACCTTGCATACTGTTGAAGGTGAGTATTTCTGCTTTATCAGCAAACGCTGGTAGTCCTGTTTTTTGCAAAGCGTCGTTGTAAAAATTTCGTAACTCCAGCATACCGCAATATTCAGCAGCAGTGCTATCGGGGTTCGCAATCCGGCCACCTATCCATTCATCGCCAATGCCAGCACCACCGGGCAACAGGCAAAAATTTATTTTATGTAGAGCGTTTGCATAAGCGTTTTTTAATTGCGGATAATCAGTACTATAATACGCCAATAACAAACTCCGCAAATGCTCATAAGTGTGAGCACCATGCCCAACAAATAAAGTATCTGCATCCATCAGGTATTCATACCGCATATCGTTGTAGTTGCGTTCATTGGGGTAAGTCGAAAATTCCTGATAGAGATACACCGCAAAATCATTGTACTTTTTATTACCGGTGATGCGGTGCAAAGTTTCACAAACATCCGTCATCATCAATCCATGCGTAAGTCCGCCAAAATCTGTGTTGGCTTTAAAAGGGCTTTTGGCATTTGCATTGTATTTGCTCATGGTAAGTGCCATGGCTTTTTCAACCGCCTCTAATACTTTTTTTTGTTGCGTTAATTCGTAATAACCTAACAATAACCTGAACAAGGTGGTTTGCGTCCACAGTTCGCCATTATCGCCTTCCTGTTTATACCGAAGTTCTTTACCATATACACCAAGATAGCCATCCTCATCCTGCGAAGCCAGGATGCGATTGATAAAACTATCGGCTTTTGCCATCGCTTTTTTATCGTTTATCATAAAGGCATTCCTCATAAAACCATCCCACCAGTTGCCTTGTGTTTCGCCGCCCCACCATTGCATGGAAATTTCCCAGGCGGCACCGGTAAGCACCTGTGTGCCTGCATTGGGTATATCTGTTTTGCTTTTTCTTTGCGCTGTTTTATAAATATCCTCTTTTATAATTTTAGGAACAAGTTCATCTAATTTACCAACAAAACCTTGTGCAATGTCTTGCTGCATTTGAGCTTTAATCCAGCCAAGGGGCTTTATTTCATTTATGGGTAAGTTTAGAAAAATTGGCTTTATTTCTTGCCTTGTATTTTTAAAAAAAGTTAAAGAATTCGTTTCCTGCCCATAAGCAAAGCTTAAAAGTAATACTTGAAAAATAGCAAAGTATATAGTTTTTTTAATTGTATTTTTTTTCATTATAATCAATTTAATTTTTACTTTCTTCAATAATTTTTCTGTATGCAACTTTTGCCGATTCATATACTTTTTCTGCTTCTGCTTTTTCTGCTGTTGAAATTTTACCCTGCTTTTGTTTCCAGCAAACATCAACTGCTTTTAAACACCATTCTGCACTTTGTTTGTTTGCACGGATGGGTAAATTATTTACTAACACAAAAATTGGGTTACTATGTGAGGATGGTAAAATACGAATGGCAACCCAACTACTTTTGTTAATAAAAGTTTCAAAAGAAATGTCCTGAATACTTCCATCGGCAGTAATAATTTTTTTATCAGCCACTTCTCCATTTACAATTAATTCCACTGCAATAGTTCTTGTTTTACCTATTCTTCCTCTTTCAATATTCCAGAATGGTTTTTGTGTCCATACGTTTTCCTTTATGTTGAGCGGTTGAATAGTGGAATCAATTTCTTCATTTAAATAAGCGGCAACTTTAGCAGTTACTTTTACTTTCGCTGGCTTATTTAAATTGAGGTCACTATTTTTTGTACCTACTTCTACATCATTTACTTTAAAATCCATCAAGTGGCTTTTGCCTTCAGATGTATAAGTTCTTCCCAATTTTAAACCTTCTGCCCAATCATTAAAATTAAGTTTGCCATCTAATTTTACATAGCTTCTACCATGAGCTACTTTATCGTCACTCATACAAGGAAAATCTGTTTCGCCACTTATTCTTGTTCTGTAGCCACAATTCAATGTATGGTACCAAATATTCAATTCCCATGTGGGTGGGGTATCCATGGTGGAAATAAAGTCCACCAAATTTTGTGTAACAGCTACAATGTATTCATTGGCACCAATTCCATCGAAGTTTGGCATTTCGTAATTGGGCAAGGCATCATTTTTTACTTCCAGCCCTAAACCCGAATGGGCATAACCTGTTATTGCTCCCTGCGCTTTTGCCCAACGCAAAATTGGAATGGTATAAGTTGGCCAATCTTCTAAAAAGTTTGTGTTTGGATAATCCTGCTCTTTCAATCTTAATAAAACCAAATGTCCCGCATGGCCAGAAGGAAAACCAGAAATTTCTAAATCATACCGCAATAAATTATTTGCAGTAGAAAGTTTATTATCCTTCCCTTCAAAAAATTGTTTTTGATGGTAATATCCAGGCCCCCAGGTAAGTACACTTCCAACATTTACGCCTTCACCCAAAATGTGCCGCATCATATCATCAGGATTTACACCTTGTGTAGGTGATGTGTAATGAGAACAACCTGCTGCATGTATGTGATGGTCGCCACTGTACCATCCAAATTTGTTTGGGTTTATCCATCGTTGCAAATCAATTTTTAAAACTTGATTGGGTGTATCGTTAACTATAAATGTTTTGGTTTTAGTTAAATATTCCGGTCCACGATTGTACTCAATAGTATATTTACCAGCAGGCAGATTGATTGTTTCTCCATTACTACGATAAATTTGTGATTGAAAGAAAAAATCAGGCGCCATCCTTTTCATTTGGCTTGGATAAATATGCCCTTGTTCGTCTTTGATAATTAAAGAAGCGGTTGCTGGTATTTTTTCATCTTCTAAAATTTGTAATTTAATTTTATTGGAAGGAAGACAATTGAAAAGAATATTGGTTTCATTTCTAAACCCAATATCCTGTGTGGACTGTCCGCAATTAAAAGCAAATTTTGCTGCTCTTTTTCCTGCATCACGGCTGTATAATTGAATAATAAAATATTCCACATCCAAACCACTTAACGTTGACTGCATAGGCGTTTGTGTATAAAAGCTTACATCCATCCACCTGTCGGTTATCATTTTTTTCGATATTGTAGAACCTTCACCTGCACCCGCCATTCCATAAATTTTTTCACCGCCATCATAAGTTCTTTTCCCTTGTTCACTTTCCACTTTAAGCCCGGCAGTAATGCCAGCCTGATTTTCTACTTTTATCAAAAACGTCTTCCAGCCATTTTGATTTAATACAGGCTTTGCATTACCTGCATTTACTTTTACCCTGCTCTCAGGATTAATTTGAACATTAAACAGTGTGTATTTGTCTAAAACATTTTGTATTGTATCAACAGCCGCTTCATTTTCATTTTTTGAAATGATGCTTTCAATTTTAATTTTATCTGCAGTTGTTATAGGGCTTCCAAGATAATCTAAGGTTTCGGTAAGAACCTTTATTTTGAAAGCAAATGGCTGCAGGTCTTGTGCAAACAAATTGTTTGTTACTTTACTAAAAAGGATAAAAAATAGTAAAATCTTAAATCGTTTCATTTTATATTATTAATCTATTTCGAGAACAAGAGCAGATTTGCCTGCAACCTGTATTTCATTTTTTATATTTATTTGTTCATTACTAATGATATTTTTACCAACTGCTTTTTTTTTAAGTATTTCGGCAAATCTTTTTGTATCAATACTTACTGCTGTTTTATTTTTATTCATTACTATCATAACTGTTTTTTCATTGTTGTAACGGAAGTAAGCATAAACGCCATCAAAAGGTGCATAGTGGAGCGTTTTCCCTCTAGCAATTACGCTATTATTTTTACGCCAGTTGAGTAGCTGCTTTAGATAATTTTGTGTGGAGGATTGTGCAGCTGATAATCCATTTCCGGTAAAAGCATTTACTGAATCGTTTTTCCATCCACCTGGAAAATCTGAACGTATCAATCCGTCATTCTTATGATGCCCGGTATTGTCCATTAAAATTTCTGTGCCATAAAATATTTGAGGAATACCACGGGTGGTAAGCAAATAAGTTAATGCCATTTTGGTTAAATCTACATCTTGATTTAACTGCATAAACAACCTGTCCATATCATGATTGTCGCCAAGCAGCATAACACTATTTGGGTTTGCATATACAAAATCGTTTGCCAATGCTTCATATAATTTTGTAAGCCCTTTGCCTGCGTAAAAATCTTCTGGCTCTTTTAGAGCATCCATCAGGGCAGCTTGTATAGGAAAGTCCATTGTTGTTGTTAAACAGCTTTTATAGCCATCAATATTTTCTTTTCCCTTTTGCCAATACGAAGTTATAAGTGGGTTTAAACTCCACTCTTCCCCCACAGTACTGAAATTGGGATATTCGTTTAGAATACTGCAACTCCAGTTCTTTAAGAATGTCTTATTGGAATAGCCATACGTATCCTGTCTTACTCCGCCTAACTGCAAAGTTTCGATCCACCAGATAGTGCTTTGAATCAAATAATTTGACATAAAAGGATTTTGTCCATTCATATCGGGCATTGTTTTATCAAACCAGCCATTGGTCATTAGGTCTTTATCATAAGCGGATGCATACAAATCTTCATTCACGGTTCTTCGGTGATTGGTCATTACAAATGAGTCTGGTTTATTTATCCAGTTTTTAAATGGCAAATCATTCATCCACCAATAGCCTGTACCGCTGTGATTAAGCACTTCATCAAAAATTAATTTCAACCCTTTTTGTTTTGATTTCTTCGCCAATTCTTTATAATCGTCCAATGTTCCAAAACGTGGGTCAACTTTATAATGATTGGTAATGGCATAACCATGGTAAGAGTAAGCAGGCATATTATTTTCCAACATGGGTGTGGGCCATATAGCTGTAAAACCCATTTCTTTTATATAATCAAGATTATTAATGATACCACGAATGTCTCCTCCGTGTCTGCCGCCATCAGAGTTTCTGTCAATTTTATTCTCCTTCATTCCTTCTACTACATCATTGCTGTAATCACCATTGGTAAAGCGATCGGGTACAATTAAATAAATGGCATCGCTTGAATTGAAGCCTTTTATTTGCGATGCTCCTTCCTGTCTTTTTAATAAAGGATAATTATAGGTATAAAGCGTTTTTCCATCTTTTTTAAAGTTGATGGTACATGTACCGGGCTTTGCATTTTTTGCAATCAGCAAATCAAGAAAGAGATAATTTTTACTATCAGCTTTGTTTACTTTTTTGATGGTTACCCCTGGGTAATTTATTTGCGGAGTTGTTTCAGCTATATTGTTTCCATTGATTAGTAGTTGAAGATTGGGGTTCTTCATACCTACCCACCAGTTAAGTGGTTCTACATGCTGAATCTGTGCTGCTGCCTTTTTACTAATAGAACATGCAACGATAAATAAAATAAGAATATTTGTTACTTTCATATTGTCAGACTTGATTTTAAATGTTGCATCATTATTTTATTAATTTCCCATTGATTACCTATTGGTTGTTTAGTGAATGGTAGTGCAGGCATGTAGGGTGCAGGCCCAAATTCAGGCGTTATATTAAAATTATTCCACCCTTCCTGGTTCTTAATTTTAATTATTTGTTGCCACCAGCTTTGATGTACCGCTAATTGATTTTTCCACTCTGGAGCAAAAGGGTCATTTACCTGTGGTCCCTGGTCAAAGCCAACCCTTGCATGAATATGCCATACGTGGGGAATAATTTTGTTGATTATATTTTGCTGGTCTTGCAATAAACTTTCAGATACTACACAAAAGTGTGAAAAATCGCCTACCAGTTCAAGTTCAGGGAATTTATCCAAATATGGAAGTAAAGTTGAAGCATGAAAACTAAACCTTCCTCTATGGGTTTCATGCAAAATTCTAACTCCGGTTGTAGCACTTATGTTTAAGCAAGCTTCTATAATCCTGCAATTATCATCAAAAGAAAAATAGTCTTTTCCTGTATGTGAGTTAATATAGGTGGGTTGATAGCTTACTAATTTCCGCAATTCATTTTCCATTCTTTTTATAAATGCATCCACAGTTTCACTACAGGGGCTAAGCAGCTGTTGCGGAATAAAAATAAAGTCAGCATTCTTCTCATAAATATCTTCCATCTCAGCCATAAACGAGTCGCAAAAATTATCATTATCTGGCAAAAATATTTCAATGCCATCATAGCCAGCTGCAGTTATTTTATCTATAAATTCTGGTGAGTCTAAATGCTCTTGTCCCCAGTAAGGACAAATAAAACTGAGATTCAATATATATATATTAGGAGTATGAAAATAATAAAGGATTCATTTCCGTTTCAATTACCTCACCCACTTTTGAACCTGGACACCAGGTATTCCGATCATTGATTTGATTTTCATTTTCAGGCTCTTTTAGTTGCATCTCCTTGTCCATATAAATAATGGTCATTACCTTACGCATCTGCTCAGTTTTATTAGCACCAGCCCGGTGAAACACCCAGCCTGAATGAAAACTAATTTCTCCCAAATCAAATGCTTCAATAACATGTTTAAAATCAGTTACCTTTAATTTTTGCTGAATCATTGTCTCGCTATCATCGCCTATTTCAAGTTCCCTTCCTTCTACAATTTTATGACTGCCTGCGCTAAATTCCAATGGTCCCATATCCAATGGGGTGGCTTGTAAAGGCATCCATGCGGTAATGGTTTTATCAGTTTCCAAAGGCCAGTAATATTGATCGGCATGCCATGGCGTGATACCGCCGCCGGGTTCTTTATACAAAGCCTGGTCGTGGTATAATCTTGCCCCATCAGCCTGCATTAAATCGGCAGCTATTTTTGCAATGCGTTTGCTAAAAATCAGTTCCTTGATTCGTTCATCCTCTCTCCATAAATTAAATAGTTGCAAAAAAGCTTTCCCATAAGTATTTCGCTGTTCCAGGGAAGTACTTTCCTTTTTCATCTCATTAACCTTTTGCGAAATAATATCGCCGTAATAAGCTACTGCTTCCGGCGATAGCACTTCTTTCAACTTTATATACCGGTTTCGATTATAGAAATCTAACTGCTCTTTTGTGAGTATATAAGTTTCATTAAGAAAGTGCCGGATAGTAGATGGAACTGTTTGCATTGTTTCTGTTTTATGCTTACAAAAATGGGTAAAGTTGTTAATATTTGATAATACCCTTTCGCCAAATTATAATACCATATTTCCATTTATTAAAAGCCGATTGATTTTTTTAGAAATAATAGTATTAATTTTAAGAAAGAATACATTATGAGAGCAAAGCTTGAACATATTGAAAAAACAAAAGAAGAAAAGTCCATTTTATGCTATGAAGTAATTGTGCCTTCCTTTGAATTTTTCTGGCATCACCACCCACTGTATGAACTAACTTATATCGTAAAAGGTAAAGGCAGACGAATGGTGGGTGACTGCATAGAAAATTTTACGGAAGGCGACCTCGTTCTGCTGGGGCCATCCTTGCCCCATACCTGGGTGAGTGATAATCTAAAAAGAGAAAACTGTAAGGCTATCGTTATTCAATTTCCTGCCGATTTTATAGAACCATTCCTGGCTTTACCAGAAATGAAAGCAATTAAAAACTTATTGGATAAAGCCAGTCGTGGCATCAGGATTATAAAAAGTAAACGGTTCACCTTTACCGAAGCTATTCATCAGATACATTCGGCAAGTGGTATATCACTAATTACATCTTTTTTAAATTTCCTGGATGCTTTAGCCGGACAGCAAACGAAAATATTGGCATCTTTAAACCATCAAAAAATAAAAGGTAGGCAAAATGAAGGCAGGATAAATAAAGTATTGCATTACATCCAAAACCATTTTGAAGGGCAGGTAAACTTGCAAACTGCATCCAGGCTTACCCATCTTTCCCAAAGCGCATTTTGTAAATTTTTTAAAAGAAATGTGGGAAAGACATTTTCTGATTATGTAAATGAAATTCGCATTTCCCATGCCTGTAGCATGTTAATTGAAACCGACAAATCTGTGGGTAATGTTGCAAATGAATCCGGCTTTGAAAATCTTGCATATTTCAACAGGATATTTTTGAAAAAGAAAAAGGTGCAGCCATTAAAATACAGAAATATGTAAAAAAAATCTTCTCAAATCTCTTTACCAATATATCAGTATTAATAGAGCTGTTTATGTTTTGATTATCGTATGAAATATAAACATTCAACTTGAAATTGTAGCATTATTATATGTTGGGTTAGCGTCGAACTAGTTAGTAGTTGATGGTAAGTGATTTCATTCATGTTTGAGATGAATATCATAAGAATTACATCTTTTAGGTGGAGGCTAGGCTTGAGTGCTTAGTAAAGTTTTATAGTTGAATTCTCGAACAAATACTGATTGATATTCGTCAGCCCGGGTGGGTTGTGCCTTGGCATTTTTAGCTCTTTGTAAAGTTGGCTTTGTATTGGGGGGTTGTATGACTTGAAATATGCTAAAAATAACTTGGGGTCTTGTCGGCAAAGTCACGGATGCTTAAATTTTAGTAAAATGCCATTTACGGTGAGGTACAACTCATGAATTGGACACAGCTTAAAACTTTGAAGACCCCTGCCCCGAAAGCCAACCCTTCGTAATTTAAAAAGAGGTGCAATCCCCACCCACAAAAGCAAGACTTTCTTCTTAGCTAACACACGGCAAACACCCTGATTATTGTAATTACCACAATGTAAACAGAACGAGAAGAAGCACTAACACACAACGGGGGCTTTGGCGCAGCAAGGGAATAGTTGCGGTGTCAGCCTAATGCTAATTAACGAACGAAATTTATAATTTACCAGAAACTTAATTGCAAATCTGTACACCCGGAACTGAAGAAAATTAGTTGAGTGAAGTTGATTGCACTTCCGTCCACTGTATTGCACCAATACCCTTGTCGGTTGCATTTCCGGTAACCGCTCACTACTCAGGTTTAATTTTTCAATCTAAACTTTTGGAGATTTTACTATTTTTAGAGAGACAATTAAAAATGTATTACTTTAAATAAAGAATATGACTATTCGACCTGCTATTAAAACTGATGTAGAAATACTATTAGAATTTGAGCAGGAAATTATTGCTGCTGAACGGCCCTTCAATAACACTTTAAAAAATGGGAAAATAAACTTTTATGATTTACATCAACTAATGGAAAGTAAAAAATCAGAAGTTGTAGTTGCTGAAATTGAAAAAGAAATTATTGGCTCAGGATACGCTGTCATCAAAGATGAAGCTGATCTGTTTGTTAAGCATAATCAGTTTGTTTATTTGGGATTTATGTATGTAAAGCCAGCACATCGGGGGAAAGGAGTTAGTAAAGCAATTATTGACACATTGAAGGAATGGGCTATTGCTCATGCTATTTATGAGATTCGATTGCAGGTTTATGATGAAAATATTATCGCAAAAAAAGCATACCAAAAAGCTGGATTCAAAGGACATATGCTTGAAATGCGCATGGGAATTTAGAAATTTAACTATTAAAACTAAAACTGCAACCAACAAAAGCATGAAGAATTGAGGGCTGACGAATAAATTCTTAGTATGATTTTGCTACCAATCATTTGCTTTCTGCTGGACAGATTCTAAACCACCACCAATTTTTGTCACGCTTCTCTTGCGCTGGCTTCCATTTCGGTCATAAGAATATTTTTAAGTACTTTTAAGGAACAACAATTGGCAGATACAGCATCAAATCCCCAACTCACGCCAATGCTCGACGTTAGGTGATTCTGCATCTTTTACTATATGTTTTCTATCCTGCCGTCCAATTGCTCAATCGTTTTTTTTGCAGCGGCCAGTCGTATCTTTTTATTCTTTTCTACTAATTTGGCAGTGGCCCATTTTTCTACTTTATGGTGAAGTGGCACAAGTAATGCAGCAATACACACCAATGCCAGTAACATTAGTAAAGGTGAATGATGTGTTACCCGTTCTAAAAAAGGATGTAGCAATAGATTGAGAAATTCAAATACTATTAATAAAGCAATTACGCCAGAGAACTCAATCAGTTTTGTATTCGTAATAAAACTACGGCTAAGCAATAAGTAAAGCGTAAGTAAAATAATAATTCCAATAGCTATCAATGCGTATTGAATGTTTTGTTTGCGCTGGTCTGCTTCTGCGGATTTTTTTGCAGCTTCTTCTATGATACGTAATTGCTCTTTAAAGGTTAATGCCTGAATAGTGTTAAGATTATTCTGATTAAAAATCAGTTCCCTTATTTGATACTCCAATTTTGAATAATAGTAAGCACTGTCGATGTTATTTAGCTTATCAAACAACTCTTTTTTATAACCGGTAGCTATTAATTTAAAATTTAAATTCTGAGTTTTACCAGATAATATCCATAACCTTTCAACCTGTACATTGGCCTCTGTCATTCTGTTATTCTTAAAAAGAAAAGGAATATATCTTTGATAGAATCCCATCTTTCTGCTTTCATTTTTTACTGAATCCGATAAAATAAGTGCCTTATTGAAATACACATCAGCCAGGTCATTTTCATTCAATTTTAAATTGACTGCACCGAGTAAATGCAAGGTCTGCAATTGGTAGGTAGGAAGTTTCAGCCTTTCGCTGGTTTGCAGTGCTGCCTGTGCATAGTATAAAGCAGAATCCAATTGATTTTTATCCATATATGCAATACCCATATTTCTTAGATACTGCACAAGCATATAATCGTATTTGGATGAAGTTTTATCGGGCAGATTTTCGCCGCCCTTCTTATTAAACTTAAAAAATTCATCAATATTTTTAAGATAATAATATATAGTTGATATGTCAAAATAGAGTGAACTTATTCTTCGTTTGTCATTGTACTTTTCAGCCAAAGGCAATGCTTTAAAGTAATATTCAAGTGCAGTGCTGTTATCTCCTTTGCTGCCAGAAAAATAATATCCAATCCAGTTATAACTGATGGCAAGCAGTGAATCATTTTTTAATTGTTGCGCTATTTGAAGCAAATCAATGCAGGTTGCAGAGTCAATATTATTGCTGGAATAAGAGTCTATGGTTTCAAGATATTTTATGGTTTCGGTAAAACGCTCCATAGGTTTGCTGCTAAGGGCTAAAACAGTTTTTACATTCGTTGGATTATTGTTTTGGGCTACAATAGTTTGAACAACAGTTATGAAGCAAACGAGGATGATTATATTTTTCATTTTTAGAGTCTAATTACTGTATGTTGCAATGTAGTAAATATGTTGGCTTAGGCAATGATTTTAGTTAAGTATAGCGTTTTGCAATAGCATCACGCAGAATGCTGGCATTGGTGCAGTAAGGGAGTAAATACTGTGGCAACCCAGTGTAAATAAATGAACGAAATTTACAATTTGCCAGATACTTAATTGCAAATCTGTCCACCTGGAACTGAAAAAAATAGTTGAGTGAAGCGGATTGCACTGCGGTCCACCCAAATTGCTTTAAATGCTTTTGCTTGCTCCTGTACATTTTCATTCCAGTCTCAAGGGTCGTTCGCTAATCTCTCTAAATCCAAACGCAGATTTCTGAAATATTCTTTCTTTTTAAATCTGGAACCCAACATTCTTCCGCCGGATAACCAACAGGGATTAGTAAAAAGGGTTTTTCATTTTCGGGGCGGTTTAGCAGTTTAGATAAAAAATTCATTGGGCTTGGGGTATGCGTTAATGCAACCAAACCCGCATTATGAATTGCCGCAAGCAAAAATCCGCATGCAATACCGCAACTTTCGGTTACATAATAATTTTGATGTTTATAATTGTTAGCTTCAAGTTCATAGCTTCTTTTAAAAATAACAATAAGATAAGGGGCAGTTTCTAAAAATTGTTTATGCCAATCAGTTCCTATTGGCTGCAAATCCCTAAGCCATTCATCAGTCATTCTGTTTTCGTAACTTTCTTTTTCTTCTTTTTCAGCTGCAATGCGGATTTGCTTTTTCACTTCAGGATTTTTTACCACACAAAATATCCATGGTTGTTTGTGAGCGCCTGAAGGCGCTGTTGATGCAGAGCGTAGAATGTTTTCAATTATATTTTCAGGAATAAATTTATCAGAAAAATCGCGAACTGTTCTACGAGTGTTCATCCATTCAAAAAAAGACTGGCAACGGGCATCCATTTCAGTAATCTCGTATGTTTTTTTTGTGTATGATACAAAAGGAAAGTTATCTATGAGTTTTTTTTGCATGTCAATTTAAAGTTAAGAGTTCGATTTTTGTGTAGCAGCTAGCGTTCGATTTTTGATGCAGTTGGGGAATAGACCAACTGTATGCCCGGCTAAATTAATAAACAAAAATTGAATGTAGAACTAATGACCGGCAGAATTCCGTCCTGCGGATATAAAGGTTGAATATGCACTGCTGCTGATTGATTTTCCTTGAAGCTCCAATTGCATAGGATATATTGTTATGCACAATCCAGGAATGAATTCTCCCCTTTAAACTCTAAAGCCAATTCATGCCCAATAGCGGTAAGTACACAAATACGATGTTTATTTCGCAATACAGCTTTTATAAATTATTTATTTACCATATTAGACCGATGTGAACTAACGAAATCAGGATGATCTTACAATGCATCAACATATATTTTTAAGAGCTTACATGCAACATATTTGGTACCATCTGATGCGAAAAAACTAATTGGAGAAACAAAAATTGTATTTTTTAGTTGGGAATAAAACTAATGTCACCTGTTCAGAAAATTGGAAGGAAAAATTTGCAGGGAATGATATTCTCTTCAAATGCGAAAAAGACTTTTTATAAAATGAAAAGCTAATAAAAATTTGTAAGTAAAATTGTACATGAAAATATTGTTGCAGAAAATACCATTATTATGAATACCCGCCATTAACAAGCATTGTAACAGGTTAATGATTGTCTGAAAGCAATAAAAAATAGCCTGGATAAAAAATATCTGGGGCCACCTGTTGGCTTTAGGTATGCACAGGGGCCTGCATCATATCTCTGAATTATCAGGTGCTGTTACGAACGTAAACGTATTAGATAATAATATTGACAATCTTGTATTGAAAAGTAATTGCTTTCGCTTTTTTGCCAAAAAAACTGGTAAAGTTGCTTTGGCTACAAATATCAATATGATACACTTATCAAACTTTAAAATGGTTAAATATCTTTAGCAGCGAATAATCTTGCTTTTAGATTTTTGCCCTCAACTTATATCCTTAATATTTTTTTCAAAGATTCTTACTTTGATAATTTAGTTTTAGATTAGTTTTGCAGATTCAAATCAAGACTTGTCTTATTTTAGTTGATGCTTGTTCAAATATTTTAATAGAACATAGCTTGGTTAAAGAAAAACTCCAAATGAAAAAAAAATGTCTTCAGCCAGAAAACTGGGTTATTGAGTATGGAGATTATCTGCTTAATATCGCAATATATAAAGTAACTGACATAGATATGGCCAAAGATCTGGTACAGGAAACTTTTCTAGCTGCACTCAAATCGCAACATTTATTCCGGGGAGATTCCAATGAAAAAACCTGGCTTTCATCTATCCTGAATAATAAAATTATAGATCAATACAGAAAAAAAAAGCAACCTGAATCTTTATGTGAATATCTTGAAAGTACTTCAGCTTCTTTTAATAATCAATTTTTTAGACCCGCTGAAGATGGGTCCTGGCATTTAAAAAAAGATACAATTGCCTGCGACTGGGGTGTTCATGCAGATGCAGCCTTAGAAAAAAGGGAATTCTATGCTGTAATGGAATACTGTCTTTCAAAATTGCCACAAAAAATGAAGCCGATTTTCTTTGCCAGGTATTTTGATGAAAAAAAAGCTGACGAAATTTGTAATGATTTTAACATTTCCTCGTCTAATTATTGGGTCATTATACATCGCTCAAAAATACTAATCCGGTCTTGTCTTGAAAAAAACTGGTTTTTAAATTATAAAGCAAATGAACAAACTGAAAACTATAATTAACGATTGTAAAGCTGCGCAAGAAAATGGGCTGAGGTCACAGGATGAAAAACTTAGCTTTACCAGCTGGATTAAACTACAGATACACCTGCTATATTGTAAATATTGTAAAAGATTTCTACATCAGGCAAAGCTTATTGACAAAGCAATTAGCCAACGGCAAAAAAATCTTTCACCCCTTCCCGGACATTCATTTTCCGAAGATGAAACGAAGGAATTGCAGGAAAGAATTGCGAAACACAATAAAAAATAAAAAAGTAAATCGCAAAATATTCTCGTTGTTTTTCGGATTATTCCTTCTCAAGGGGTTTAGTTACCAGAGCAAATCCGCAGGGGACTAAAGCAATGAAAGATCACTTCAAAATCAATTTTAATCCGATTTTTTTTTATAGATAATTGCTTATTAAGTATATTCTTTTTCCTTAACTTTTGTTTAACAACTGATATGTAAGTATTTTAATTGCCTACCGACTATCTGTTTGTTGATAATGCGATTCATTTAAAGGCACGCATTTTTTATAACCCTGTTTTATATTTATTGATAGACTTTCTACCTTCTTTAAACAAAAAGTGACAGGTATTAAGATATTGTTACCATCTGTTGGGAAATAGCTGTGGTACAAATGTAAAAGATTAGTTTAACTGCCAGGGGAGCATAGTGCAACAATAAAAAAGATATTAATAATGAATACACAATTTGACATTATTATCATTGGAACAGGTATAGGCGGAGGCACAATGGCTGTTCAGCTTGCCCCTACTGGAAAAAAAATACTTATAATAGAACGGGGTGATTTTATTCCCAAAGAAAAAGAAAACTGGGACCCAGTAGAAGTGGTGGAAAAAGGCCGCTACCGTGCAAAAGAAAAATGGTTTGATAAAGATGACAACCTATTTGATCCGTTTACACACTATGCAGTGGGAGGAAATAGTAAAGTTTATGGTGCAGCCGCATTTAGGTTAAGAGAAAAGGATTTTCAGGAATACATGACGTCTGCGGGTATATCACCAGCCTGGCCTTTAAGTTATACAGATTACAAGCCTTATTATGACGAAGCAGAAAAGTACCTGAACGTACATGGCGTAAGAAATGAAGACCCAACAGAACCACCAGCACCCCCATTTCCTTTTCCTCCAATTCCCGTAGAGCCTTTCACAAAAGAATTGTTTGAAAACGTAAAAGCGACAGGCATTAAGGCTTATCCAATACCAATTGCAGTTAAACTTACAGAAGATGATCATGGTCAGGATGCACCAATTGTATTAGGAAATTTTGATGGATTTCCTGACCCGACAGAGAGTAAATCTGATGCACATATACTTGGTATAAGACCAGCCCTTAAACAGAAAAATGTACAATTAATTACCAATGCATTTGTGTATAAATTAGAAACCAATGCAACCGGTAATGAAGTAACTACGGTATGTGTGGAGAAAGATGGAGAAAAGATTTTTTACAAAGCAGGTATTGTTATTATTGCTGCCGGCGCTATCAACTCGGCTACTTTATTACTGAGGTCTTCTTCCGACTTACACCCAAATGGATTGGGAAATCACAACGGATTGGTAGGCGCAAATTATATGTCGCATATCAATGGTTGCATGATTGCCTTTACGCCTGATAAGCTGAACGATGCTGCTTTTCAAAAATATTTTTGCATTGGTGATTATTACTGGGGCGATAGCGAATATCCTTTTCCTTTAGGCGAAATACAACTGATGGGGAAAAATGACCCTGCCACTTACACCTGGAATCCACCAACCGTTTTTGAAGGAAAAGATGCGAATTATATCGCACAGCATGCTATCGATTTTTGGTTAACTGCAGAAGATATACCTAAAGAAAATAACAGGGTCTCATTAACCAAGGATGGTCAGATTAAACTTGTATATCATAGGGAAGAAAATAATGTAGCCTCTTTTGAACAGCTAAAAGAAAGGTTGAAGAATACAATGACTAACGTAGGTAAAATTGATAAGCAATTGGAAAAGATTATTTGGGGAGGATACGATTTAGGTATCAGCGGTGTAAGCCACCAGTGCGGAACGTTGAAGTTTGGTACTGATGCAGCTACATCTGTACTTGATATAAACTGCAGGCTGCACAAAGTGCAAAATGTGTTTGTGGCAGATGCTTCTTTCTTTCCAAGCTGTGGGGCATATAATCCTTCATTAACCATTGCGGCCAATGCTTTCAGGATTGCTGCATTCATTAAATCAATTTTGTAATTTTTTTAAATCAAATAATAATGAAAAAAGTATTAATCACCTTTTTATGTTCAGGAATATTTTTTACTACACAGGCACAAGTTCCAACCAAATCTCCCGATGGAAAATTTACAAATAATCTCGATGAAAACGGATGTATGTTACGAGGATATGATGTAGTAGCAATGCAAACAATGCCTGACCAAACATTGAAGGGTAAAAAAGATTTTGAAAGTACGTACCAGTCTGCAAAATATTGGTTTGTATCAACAGCGAACAAAGCAATGTTTGATGCTGATCCGGCTAAATATGCTCCACTATACGGCGGCTTTTGTGCTATAGCAGTTACCGAAGGCAACTTGCGCCCTGTACAAGTATGGACACACGAAATTACCAAGGGGTTTTTAGTGGTAAACCATAATGCCAAAGCAAAGGGATTGTGGGATAATAACCCTAATAAAAAATTAAGAAAAGCTGAAAAAAAGTGGCCTGCTGTAAATGCAAAAGATGCAAAATATGATATTATCCATGCCGGCGAAACTCAGGAAAGTCTGGCTGCTACTTCATTTGTAGAAAAAAATTAGTACACATGAAACGAATATTCATTTACAGCGTGTTGTTCATTTGTTTAGGTATTGCCATACTTTCTTTTTTAAACAAAAAGGAGAATAAAAAGGACAATATTATTGAGCCTCAAAAAAAAGAAACTACAGGCGAAGGTTTCGCATTGGTAGAATTATTTACATCGGAAGGTTGTTCAAGCTGTCCTACTGCCGAGGCGCTAATGAGTGAGTTGCAAAAACAATATGCTGATAGTAATGTTTATTTTTTAGAGTATCATGTTGACTATTGGGACAGGTTAGGCTGGAAAGATAAATTTAGTACTCCACAATTTTCAGAGCTGCAACGACAATATGCTTCATACCTAAATCTTGATGCTGTTTACACTCCACAAGCTGTAATCAATGGTATGATAGAATGTGTAGGGTCTGATAAAGTAACAGTCTCAGAGGCAATTAATAATAATCTAAAGCAGCATTCTATAAAGCCAATTGATTTCAAAATTGGTATAACTGGTAACAAAATATTGACAGTTACATTATCTGAATCTATTGTATTACAATCAACGGAGCAATTAAAAGTTGCATTAGTATTAAACAAGGCCTTGGTAAATATCAGAAGAGGCGAAAACGAAGGGTTAAATATGGAGCACCTTAATACAGTATTAGAGTTAAAATCTGGAGATAGAAATTCTACCATTAATTTTTCGATAGCCGATAACGTGGTCAAACAAAATTTATCAATAGTAATTTTTATACAGGTTAAACAAACCGGAAAAATAATAAACGCAATTAAAAAACAGGTAGTATGAAAAAGATAATCATTGCAATTGGGATTTTATTGGCAGGAAATAATTCATTGAATGCACAGGTATTTATCACGCATAATTTATCCTTAGAAGCTTCTAAAAAAATAGTGTCTGAAGCCGTAAAATTTGCCAAAGACAACAAAGCTCCAGGCGGTTCTATTGCTGTAGTAGATGCAGGGGGTAATTTAATTTACATGGAAAGACTGGACGGCACTTTTGCTGCATCAGCCGACGTTAGTATTAAAAAAGCTAACACAGCAGCACAGTTTAAAGCACCTTCATCAAAGTTGGAAAACAGCATCAATGGTGGCCGCCCGGCACTGATAACTGTAGGCCGTACATTTTTGCAAGGCGGTATTCCCATCATATACAACGGCGAAGTTATTGGAGCAATTGGCGTAAGTGGCAGTGCCAGTGCACAACAAGATGAAGACATTGCAATTGCCGGAAGTAAAGCAAAATTTGATTAACTCAATACCTATAATGATGGACAACTATTTAGTGAAAGTAACAAAAATTGCGTTTACCATGTTATTGGTATGGCTTGCTTTGATCTTAAGCGTTACATTGGCAAATGCCCAGGAAAACAGGCAACTTACCCTTACAAAACCAGATGCCATTGCCGATCTAAAAACCATCGAAGGTGCAACGTTGGTAAACGCAAATTGGTTTGTGCAAAATGCAAAGATTATTGAACAATCTTTTAAAATGCCAGGTGCATCTGACAAAGACCCGATGCTTTTGTATCCAACCGGAGCATCTGTGAAAACAAATAATTTATCTCCCAATTTCGGAGATATAGATTTTGATAAGAATTTTAAAAGTATTTCCCCCGATGCATTGGAAAGCAGGCAGGGAACCGGCTTGTTATCATTTGTTTGGTACAAGGTAAATTTTACAGTACCTGCAAAAATCGGCAATACAAATACGGAGGGCACTACTGCTGTCTTTGAAGTTACGGTAGATGATTACAGCGAAATTTGGGTAAATGGAAAACAAATGCAGGGATTTGGTCAAATTGGTAATGGTTTAATTAGTGGCTTTAATGCACGAAACAGAATAACACTAACCAATAATGCAAAAGCCGGAGAAACATTTTCAATTGCAATTCTTGGTATTAACGGCGCATTGGGCAAAGAGCCAGAAAATTATATTTGGATACGCAATGCAAATTTAGATTTTTACAAAGAAAAATACAGCAACCCTGAGTGGAAAAATGTTGGCAAAATATTTACCATTGATGAAAAATTGAATAACATTATATCCCCAAATACCAATGTATCAAAAGTTGCCGATGGCTTTTCTTTTACCGAAGGCCCGGTGTGGCATCCCGATGGCTATTTATTATTCAGTGATCCCAATACAAATACCATTTATCGCTACAATCCTCGCAACGATAATGTTACTATTTATATGACACACAGTGGTTACACCGGTGCAGATATTGGCGACTATCACCAGCCCGGAAGCAATGGGCTGGCAATTGATAAGGAGGGCAGGTTGTTGATAGACCAGCACGGAAACCGCAGAGTGATACGGATTGAAAAGAAAGGCCCTGTAACGGTTTTGGCGGATAAAATTGACGGTAAAAAATTTAATAGTCCAAACGATCTGGTAATAAAAAGCGACGGCTCTGTTTATTTTACCGATCCACCTTATGGATTGCCAAAAGCGTTTAATGATAGCAAAAAAGAGTTGGATTATTCAGGTGTTTTTTTAATTAAAGATGGTAAAACACAGTTAGTAAGTAAAGACCTTGGTGGGCCCAATGGCATAGACTTTTCGCCAGATGAAAAATATTTGTATGTAAGCAATTGGGACGTCCGGGATATACATCATACCAAGACATTATGGAGGTATGAAGTACAACAAGACGGGACTTTAAAAAATGGTAAAATATTTTTTGACTGGAACCTTACCGAAGATGATGAAGCACTTGATGGTATTAAAGTTGATAAAGAAGGTAATCTTTTTGTATCTGCACCCGGTGGTTTATTTATTTTATCTGACAAAGGAATCTTGCTAGGAAAAATTACTACCCCCGAAAGACCCGCAAATATGGCCTGGGGCAGTGCAGATGGTAAAACACTTTATTTAACGGCACATACCAGCCTGTACAAAATTCAAACCTTAACCGGCGGAAAAATCGCTGAAAAAAATTAATCACTTTTACGACTATATAAAAAATGAGAAATAAACTTATATTCATTTTACTGCTTTGCAGTTTTCATTTACTAAGCTTTGCTCAAAAAATAACCAATGTTGGAGCTGTGTGTATTACTGTAAAGGATTTGAATAGTTCTATAAAATTTTATACTGAAGTATTACAATTCAAACTCAATAATAGGGAAGAATTTTTGGGAATCGAATACGAAGATCTGCTTGGTAAATTTGGTATCCACTGCAAAATAGCTCACTTGCAATTGGGGGAAGAAAAGGTTGATCTGATTGATTACCTTACTACAGGCGGAAGGCCCATGCCAAAAGTGCAGAAGAGTAACGATCTTAGTTTTCAACACATTGCCATTGTAGTAAGCGATATGGAAAAAGCTTTTGCTGTTTTGCAAAAAAATAATGTAGAATTTGTTTCTACCAATCCACAAACAATACCTGTTACTAATGCCGCCGCAGCAGGCATCAAAGCATTTTATTTTCATGATAATGATAACCATGTATTGGAACTAATTTACTTCCCCAAAGGCAAGGGCAAACCAAAATGGCAGCAGGCAAATGGCAAAATATTTCTCGGTATCGATCACACTGCCATCGGCGTAAGCAATACCACTAACAGCCTTCAATATTGGCGAGGCCTTTTGGGTTTGCAAAAGAAAGGCGAAAGCCACAATGTAGGCACAGAGCAGGCTCATCTTAACAATGTAGAAAATGCAGACCTGCAGATAACCGGGTTGGGAGTTGTTGATAAAGTTGGCGTGGGTGTTGAGTTTTTACAATATTTACAGCCTGGTGCAGGTAATGAATATCCCAAAGACACCCAGTGTGATGATTTGTGGAACTGGATCATTAAAACAGAAACCGATGATGTTGATGGCCTGTTTACTAAACTAAAAAATAGCAATGCATTATTAATTTCAAAGCATGTAGTTACAATAAATGGCGCAAAACAATTTATAGCAAGAGATACAGATGGACATGCCATCTGGTTTACACAAAAATAATTTAATTAAAAAAATTACATGCAACAGGAATACGAATTATGCCCCATTTGTGAATTAAGGCACCCGCATTTGGTACATAACTTTAACGAAAGTTACGAGGCTGATATTATTGATACCATAAAAACTGATTTTCCAAAATGGGAAACAAAGCAGGGTATTTGCGGCAGGTGTTTCGATGAGTTTGAAGCCATCACCTACCACCCTTACAGCGCTCCAGTCATCTCTGTAGATACTTACAAACTAAAACATCTTGATTTTTACATTTTGCCTATTTCGGAACGCTTAAATGCCGACGAGAGCTACACGGGCAAGGGTGTTACTATTTGTTTTATTGATAGTGGTTTTTATTTACACGATGATATTAAAGAACGTGTTATAAAAGCAATAGACATTACCAATGGTAATGAGGACATGAATTATTTTTCACAAACACACGAAAATGCCTGGCATGGCACCATGACCACAACTGTATGTGCAGGCAACGGTAAATTAAGCAATGGCTTATACAAGGGACTTGCAAATAATGCAAGTCTTGTTTTAATAAAAACACAAAACGAAGATGGTAAAATAACCGACGAAAATATTGTGAAGGCATTGCAATGGGTAAAAGAAAATCATGTTCAATACAATATCAAAATCACCAACCTTTCACTGAGTGCTGATGTGGCTGAAAAGTTAGACAGCAGTGCCATCAATAAATTGGCTGAAGAATTATTTGCCGAAAATTTGCTTGTAGTGGCAGCAGCAGGCAATAGTGTAGATGCAGCAGTGCTGCCACCGGCAAGCAGCCCGCATGTAGTAGCAGTTGGTGGCCTTGATGACCAGAACAAATTAGATGGCGATATTATTTTGTACCATAGTACCTATGGTGTAACTATAGATGGATTATCGAAACCTGAAATTATCAGTAACGCAATCTGGATACCAACGCCGATATTGCCCAATACACCATCCCATAAAAAAGCAGCCGTATTATTTCAGGCACTGGAAAATGAAGATTATATGGCTGCCATTATCGAAAATAATAAATCACTTTTAAAAGACGACCATGTAGATCTTTATGAAGGAAAAGAGAAAATATGGAAAGAAGTAAAAAAGATTTTCTGGAGAGAAAAATTCATCACCCCGCATTATATGCATGCCGATGGTACTTCATTTGCTGCGCCCATTGTTACAAGTGTAGCAGCGCAAATGCTGGAAGCTAACTCCGATTTAACTGCCAACGAGATAAGGCAAACCTTACTTAAAACTGCCATGCCCATACCCACTTATGATATTATAAGGCAGGGTTATGGCAGGCTGCAACCAAAAATGGCCGTATATGCTGTAATGGATAAGGCTGAAGTGTTTTTTGCAGAAGACAATCCAGTTTCCGATTTAAAAAATAACCGCATTACCTTTTATATTCATTTGCCATTTGCAAAAACAAGCGTATCGTTGGTAGGCACTTTCTCAAACTGGAAGAAAAATGAAATTCTATTAAAGCCTGCAAAAAATAATATATGGTATGTTCACATTCCGCTTTTAAACGACGGCAGGTATGAGTACAAATTTTTTGTAGATAATCAACAATGGGTGGAGGACATAACAAACCCATGGAGGGTTATTGATAATTACGGCGGATGGAATAATGTCTTTGAAGTAAACAACAAATAATTATTTATTAATCAAAAGATACAATATGCTAAAAAATCAAATCAGGATTGACGGACAAACAGCCATAGTAACCGGTGCCAGCAGTGGTATTGGAAAGGCAACAGCATTGGAACTGGCTGCTGCCGGTGCTAATGTAGTTGTAAACTATATTGGTAATAGTGTAAGTGCCGATGAAATTGTGCAGGAAATTATTGGCTTTGGCGGCAATGCGATTGATTTTAAAGCAGATGTAAGTAAAAAAGATCAGGTTGATGCTATGGTGGCTGCTGCTGTGGATAAATTTGGTACGGTTGATATTTTAGTGAACAATGCAGGTCTTCAAAAAGATGCAAAATTTTTGGATATGAGCCTTTCCGACTGGCAGTTTGTATTGGATGTAAATCTTACTGGTCAGTTTTTGTGTGCACAGGCGGTGGTAAGGGAATTTGTAAGAAGAGGATTGCGTCCGGAAATATCCCAATCGCTTGGTAAAATTATATGTATGAGCAGTGTGCATGAATTAATTCCCTGGGCGGGGCATATTAATTATGCAGCATCAAAAGGTGGTGTAATGTTATTTATGAAATCGCTTGCACAGGAACTTGGCCCAATGAAAGTGAGAGTGAACAGTATTGCCCCTGGTGCTATTAAAACACCAATAAACACAATGGCTTGGGATACACCGGAAGCGGAGCAAAAATTATTAAAGTTAATCCCTTACAAAAGAGTTGGGGTAACAAGTGATATAGGAAATATGGTTGTTTTTCTTTGCAGCGATTTAAGCGATTATGTACACGGAGCTACAATTTTTGTAGATGGCGGAATGACATTGTACCCGGGCTTTGAAGACAATGGATAAGAGTCCCCTAAATCCCCCGAAGGGGGACTTTTAAAGAGTATAAAATTTGAAACACTTATTGAATTGCTAAGGTGAGATAATGTGTGTATAGCTCAGTAAAGATTTAAAAGTAAAAGTGATATTATTCTTTCTTTTTACTAAAAAGAAAAAATAACAGAACAAGTTCACAACGATGTTCAGTAAAGAAATATAAGTAGTAAAAAAATAAAAAAATATTTATGTCATCAGAA
>JBBRSV010000037.1:0-34821 GCA_038245055.1 Chitinophagales bacterium
ACCATAACCTTTATATTGAACAACCTGGTTATCTTTTATTACAATGGTTACAGCACCGGTCAACCAGTTTTTATTAATGTATTCATTTACTAATCCATCAATCTTCGCTAACCTTTCATAATCAACAGAATTGTTTTTTGTATTGGTTTGAACTATCTGCGCCTGAATATATACTGGTAGTAAAAATAGAATGACGTAAACAAAACAAGTTCTTGTACAAGCGATCCTTAACATGGGCATTATTTTAAGAAAGAAAGTTAATTAAAAATGGGTTGTCTTCATAGAATATCTGCCTCACACGCTAATACTTGAGTGTGTTATTTCTTTCGGTGAGCTTGGTAAGCTAAGGTTTTGTGCATTGGCCATGCTTGTGCCGTATAAAGGACTGCCAGTTTTAAAGGTGCAAAGATTTGAGTTGGCGGATAGGATTGGTTTACTTAGACCGATAGTTAATAATACAGCTACAAGTAGCCCAAACAAAGGCTCTGCCTCATACTGGTGCCAAGGGAGGGGCATTTGTTATTACAGGTTGATCATTTTCATTTAAACTTCCTTTTGTTTTAAAAAAAATTATTACTGCCGAAACTATTAATAACAAAATCCAAATTAGAAATGGCCTTAATTCTGCACCTTTTAAGTTTCCAAAAAAGTACGCGGCACTTGTATTGATAGCATTATGAAATAATATGCAGATAAGGAGGCTGCCCTTTGTAGAATTATAGAGGTATGTTGCAATGATAGAAAGAGCAAAACATCCGACGAACATCATAAGAAAGAAAATAATTGTTTTATCTCCATATGGGTTTATAGCAAGATAGATAGGCAAATGCCATAAACCCCAAACAAAACCAATGATCAAACTGCTTTTTATTGCGGTATGTTTTTCTTGTAAAACGGGAAGTAAAAACCCCCGCCAACCAATCTCTTCCCAAAATGCACTTAAGGGTAGAATTAATATAAAGTAAAAAACAAAATTATATGGTTGGTCAGGCATGATACTTTGTCCGGTTATCCAATTAAAGATTAGTAATGACAGCCCACATAAAGCAATACACACAATAATTATTATGAGGTAGTATTTAAATTTTACTCTCCATTTTACAATTGCTTTAAATAAAGACTTTAGACTGTTTTTTCCGAAATAAATTGCTGTGAGTATGATGGCTACAATTCCTGGTGAAAGGGTACAAATTGTTTGAAGACTTCTTGAAATATTTATGGATGCATATCCATGCCTGGTTAAAGCAATCGGAATTTCTACTGACCAGGTAAGAAGGTAAGTTAAAAGGACAAATATAAATCCTATATGTTTTTTCATTGTTTTTTTTTGTTATATATTTTTATAAAGGTCTGCAAATATTACCGCTAACGGATAAGCATAGGCGATGGTTGGGCATTCAATGATTGTCCTCACCGGAACCGCTGCTGAATAAAGATATACATGTAAAAATTAACAATCAAAAGTTCAGCTATGTTTGTCCTGCCATCATGAATTCAAAATATCTGTTACCTAAATTAATCATTGAAGACAATGAAGGCCTTGCACAAGGCATCATTAAATCAATTGCCCCACCACCGCCCAGCTTACGGAATTCTTTTGGCATTTACCTAAAAACTCAGCACCTTTTTTTTACAAATTAGTAGCATGCAATTATTGTAGATATTGTGCTATGGATTTACAATGGCCATTGATTTATTTTTATATCTCTAAAAAAACTCAATATTTATATCATGTTCGATTTTCGCCTCCAGGTTTTTCACGCAGTCGCCAAACGCCTCAACTTTACCAAAGCTGCGGAAGAATTATTTATTACCCAACCTGCCGTTACCAAACACATCCATGAAATTGAAAATAATTTTAAGGTAAAGCTGTTTGACAGAAATGGTACAAAAATAAAACTCACCCCGGCAGGTGATATGCTTTTGCAATTCACAGAAGAATTATTTACAGTGTATCGTAATCTTGAGTTTGAGATGAACACTTTTACGCAAACACATAGCGGCAAATTAAAAATAGGTGCCAGTACTACGTTAGCCCAGTATGTGTTGCCGCCCGTGCTGGCTGCATTTCATAAAAAATTTAAGGACATAAAAATTAACCTTACCATTAATAATACAGAACAAATAGAACAGGCTTTGCAAAACAAAGAAATAGACCTGGGTATTATTGAAGGGCAATCAAAAAAATCAGTTATTAAGTACACGGAGTTTGTAAAAGATGAAATTGTATTGGTTTCAAATATCAGTAACCCCCTTGCAAAAAAACAAATCATTACACCTGAAGAACTAAAGAGAATTCCGCTGCTGTTAAGAGAGCCAGGATCTGGCACTTTGGAAGTGATTGCCCATGCCTTAAAACCTTTTGGGATAAAAATAGCTCAATTGCAAAACGAAATGCAGCTGGGCAGTAGTGAAAGTATGAAGTTGTATTTATTGCATAGCAACTGTATGGCATTTATGTCCATTCATTCTATTTTAAAAGAATTGCACAGCAAAGAATGTTGCATTATAGATGTCAAAGGGTTAAGCATAAAGCGCTATTTTTATTTTATACAACTGCAAGGTCAGCCAGCAGCATTGCCCGAATTGTTTATGAAGTTTGCCCGCCATCATAACTTTAAGTAATCAGTCATAACTAATAACAATTTCCTATCCTTCCCAATCATGATGAGCTTTGTATCCACAAAACAAAGACAGCATCATGACAGAAACAGTACAAATACCAGCAACTGCAAAACCTGCAAAACGATTGCTAGACCGCAGTATTACCACAAGAGAAGTTATCTTTTTATTGGCGGGGGTATTTTGCCTTTCTCCATTAATTACGCCGCCCATTGCCCTTTTGATGGGGTTAGTCATTGCTCAGTTCATCGGGCATCCATATTTACATTTAAATAATAAGGCAACAAATATTTTGCTACAGGTTTCAGTAGTAGGTTTGGGGTTTGGTATGAATGTAACCAGTGCTATGAAGGCAGGTAAAGAAGGAATTTTATTTACCATCTTTTCTATTATAGGCACATTGGTTATCGGGTTTTTTATGGGGAAGTTTTTAAAGATTGAAAAGGAAACAGCTTACCTGATCAGTGCCGGTACTGCTATTTGTGGAGGTAGCGCTATTGCAGCTATTTCCCCCGTTATTAAAGCAGAAGAAAAACAAATTTCTGTGGCATTGGGAACCATATTTATTTTAAACTCAATTGCATTGTTCCTGTTCCCGGTTATTGGACATGCCATGAATTTATCTCAAACACAATTTGGTTTATGGTGTGCTATTGCCATACATGACACGAGCTCTGTTGTAGGTGCGGCAAGCAAGTATGGTACACAGGCTTTGGAAATAGCTACCACTGTAAAATTAGCCAGGGCATTATGGATTATACCAGTTGCCTTTTTATCTACTTTTATTTTTAAGAACAAAGGCGGAAAAATAAAAATCCCTTATTTCATTGGCTTGTTTTTTTTGGCGATGATTGTGAATACCTATGTTCCTTTTGTAACACAAAACAGTCATTATTTAACTGGTTTTGCCAAAGCCGGATTAACCCTTACACTTTTCCTTATTGGTTGCGGTTTATCCCGTAAAGTATTGCTGTCAGTAGGGTTTAAGCCATTATTACAGGGTGTGGTATTATGGTTGATTATTTCAGCAACAGCATTGTGGGCGGTAACTTCTTTGGCGCACTAAATTATTTTTCATTTAACGAAAAAGTATTTTAAAAAATAATTATGAAAACGCAGTGGCCTCTAATTGCAATATTTATTATCCTAGCAATTGTTATTGTTGATGAAACTGTCACAAAACATAAAAAAGAGCATCAGCGTGATAAAGCTTTCAACGAATATATGGCTGATGAGCCGGTAGATACTGTTTGGTGGGGATGGAATAAATACCAGGTTCCTTTAGATACAGATAGTGGTAAATTAATTCTTTATGGCCATAACCTTATTGAAAACACTTCTTATTATCTTGGGCCAAAAGGCACGGTAGCACAAATATCAAATGGTATGAATTGTCAGAATTGCCACCTGGAGGGCGGCATAATACCCTATGGAAATAATTATGGAAAAGTATTTGCAACGTATCCGCAGTACCGTGCCCGCAACAATGGTATGCAAAGCATTTATGACAGGATAAATGATTGTTTTGAAAGAAGCCTGAACGGCCATGCGCTTGATAGTAATACACATGAGATGAGAGCCATATATGCATACATGAAATGGTTGGGCGATGGCATACCAAAAGGTGATGCGCGAGGCGGAACCGGCATTATGAAATTAAAATATTTAGACCGGGCGGCAAGCCCTGTCGAAGGAATGAAAGTGTATGCAGCCAATTGCCAAAGCTGCCATGGTAAAGACGGCCAGGGTCAGTTAAATGGACAGGATAACGGTTATGTGTGTCCGCCCTTGTGGGGCCTTCATAGTTATAATGATGGAGCAGGTTTGTACCGACTTAGCAGTTTCGCAGGTTTCGTAAAAAACAATATGCCTTTTGGCACAGAATATCATAAGCCGGTATTAACTGACGCAGAAGCCTGGGATGTAGCTGCATTCGTAAACTCACAGCCACGGCCACACGCAGATCAAAGCGGGGATTGGAAAAACATTAAAAAGAAACCTATAGATTTTCCTTCTGGCCCTTATATCGATACCTTCTCTGAAACCCAGCATAAATACGGGCCTTACGAACCTATTAAAATCGCACTTAGGGATACACGCAATAAATAATATTTAATAATAATAAAAATTACAAATGAAAAAGATAATCACCTACTTCCTATTAACAATCATTACAATCACTACTGCCTATGCACAGGAACACCGCTTTGATCCTCCCTGGAATACACCGCCACAAAGCAAAGTAATGTTTACTATTCCAGGTGTTGATAATGTGCCCGATTTATTTGGAGACATTAACGACCCCCAATTAGTGGTGTTTTTTGCAGGCAACCAGTTTATGTGTATTGATGATTTGATTGCTGCTTTTAAAAAGCAGTTTCCACAGTACCAACGCATATTTGCAGAAACTTTACCACCAGGTATTTTAGCCAAACAAATTGAAGGAGGCTCTATTACCATTGGCAATATGCGTATCATTTTGCAACCGGATGTTTATACCGCAGGTAAAAACCGTATTGAGCAAATGACCAGTTATTTTGTTGATACAGCGGCTTACGCTTATAACAAATTAGCGATCATGGTGTCAAAAGGTAATCCAAAAAATATCCGGGGTTTAAAAGATTTGGCAAGAAAAGATGTGAGGGTAAGTATGCCAAACCCTGCATGGGAGGGCATTGGCAAGCGAATAGAAGAAGCGTGCGTAAAAGCTGGTGGCGAAAGTTTAAAGCAAACCATCATGGATACAAAAGTAAATGACAGCAGTACTTACTTGACCCAAATTCATCACCGCCAAACACCCATGCGCATTTTGTATGCACAAAGTGATGCCGGGCCCGTTTGGTATTCTGAAGCCTTTTATCAGCAAATGATCAATCATCCGATTGAAATGATAACTATTCCTGACAATGAAAATATAAAAGCAACTTATATGGCTGGCTTAATGAAGAATGCACCGCACCAACAGGCAGCAAAAGATTTTATGGCATTTTTAACCAGCTCCACCGCCAAAGCCATTTATAGGAAATACGGATTTACCACTAAATAAACATTGTACAATAAAAATAAAATTGTAGTACTCGCCACTCTTGTTATTGCACCGGCAATAATTTTGACCACGCAAAAGATACTTTATATGTTTATGGCCCTGGTGGTCCTGCTGCGGCAATGCAGGAATGCGCCAAAATATTTTCTACCAATAATTCAATTCCTGTAAAAGTAACGGCAGGGCCGAAAGTAAAATGGATTGATAATGCAAAACAAAATGCAGATATAGGTTTTGGTGGTAAGGAATATTGCTTAAGAATTTAACTAAACCCGGCATAAACATTTTAGAAATTACCGGTGCAGGACATTAAATAATTAAAAACTGCTGTTCTTAGTTGCAATTATTTCTGTCCGGTAAAAATTCAGCAACTGTGTAGCTGAAAACCCCATCAATATATTATTTGAAAAGGACTTTTTTTTAAATTAAATTGGTAGATACCTAATTTATCAATTGCCAAAAATTCCCCGGCTGATCTTAAATACTTTTCAACGCACGAACCCATATTTCGCGCACCGCTTTTTACGGTGTGATGTTGCTACGGATAGCCCTGGATTTTCAGCTTTAAAGGTTTTGACAAAAGATCAGGTTTGAATTTATTGTACTATTTTCAAATAACTATTTTCAAAACCCGGAACCCAGGATGAAACGCATTTCTATTTTGCTCCCTTTTGTTTTTATGATGATACAAGCCAGGAGCCAGCCGTTTAATGTTGACAGCCTCAGGAAAAAGATCGATGCCTCCAGCGCAGACACCAATCAGGTACTCATGCTAGGCACATTATCTACCTATTATAACCATAATCACCTGGATAGCGGTATTTATTATGTGCATCGGATGATCAGGCTTTCGCAGAATTTGGATTATCCTTACGGCGAAGCCTGGGGTTTATCTATATTGCCCACGAGCGCAGACCGAACAGGAGATATGGCAAAATCTTTGAAGATTGCACTATCGTGCCTGCACTATGCCGAGAAGCTGAAGTACGGAAAAGATGAAATATGTGCCAGGGCTTATACCCAGATTGGTACGGTGAATTTTCTTACCGGACACAACAGGGATGCAGTATCTTATCTTCGTAAGGCTTTGGCATATGCAGAAAAATGGAATTCTGATGAAGCATTTTACTACCAGATATTTGCCCATATGGGGTATGCCTTCCGGAAAGAGGGCATGCTCGATTCAGCAGCCTTTTATACAAAAAAAGCTTATACCTTATCCTTTCATTCTAATGATGTTTTGTTTTATCCTTATGTACGGAATTGTTTGGCAGACGTATATGAAGACCTGGGTAACTTACCGTTGGCAAAACAATTTTATAGTGACGCAATCATCCAGGGAATAAAGATTAATCACCTTTTTCAACTCTCTTATTCTTATAGCCAGATGTCGGATATTTTTAATAAAACGGGAATGCCCGATTCCAGCATTTATTTCTCTAAAAAATCATTGGATCTTTCGCAGAAATTCTTGTATGGCTCCTTTATTCCACAGGCTGCGGAGCATTTATCTACCGCTTTCGAAAAGCTTCACGAGCCGGACAGTGCGCTGAAATATCTGAAAATTATGATGAATGTGAAGGAAAAAGTAATGAACGAGACCAAACAACAACAATTTCAACTACTGGATTTTGAAGAACAGCAGCGGCAGGAAAAAGCGCTGATGGCAGAACAGCAATACAGGGTGCAGGTACGTACTGCTCTTTTGATTGGGGGATTGCTTGTACTGGGAGTTCTCATGAGTTTATTATATCACAACAACAGGGTTAAGCAAAAGTCTAACCGGCAATTGCTTGGCAAAACCCGGGAACTGGAAACTGCCATGTACCATTTAAATGAAACACAATCCCAACTCATCCAGTCTGAGAAAATGGCTTCGCTTGGCGAACTTACTGCAGGCATTGCCCACGAAATTCAAAACCCGCTAAACTTTGTCAATAACTTTTCTGAAGTTAATACTGAATTGATTGATGAGGCGGAAGCTGAAATTGACAAAGGCAATATGGAGGAAACGAGGTCAATATTAAAAGATATAAGAGAGAATGAGCAGAAAATAAATCATCATGGTAAGCGTGCAGACGCGATTGTAAAAGGCATGTTGCAACACAGCCACAGCAACACAGGCAAAAAAGAAGCCACTGATATCAATGCTTTGGCTGATGAATACCTGCGATTGAGTTACCATGGTTAAGAGCAAAAGATAAGGAGTTTAATGCAATATTGAATACTGATTTTGATTGTGGCATCGGAAAGATAAGTATCATCCCACAGGATATGGGAAGGGTATTGTTGAATCTTTACTACAACGCTTTTTATGCTGTAGCAGAAAAGAAGAAGCAACACCCAGAGGGTTATGAACCTGCAGTTTCAGTAAGCACAAAAAAGAAAAATGATAAAGTGGAGATCAGCGTTAGTGATAACGGGAACGGTATTCCTCAGAAAGTAATGAATAAGATCTTCCAGCCTTTTTTTACCACCAAACCAACAGGAAAAGGAACGGGATTAGGACTGAGCTTAAGTTACGATATAATCAAAGCACATGGAGGCGAGATAACTGTTGACACGAAGGAAAGTGAAGGAACAACATTTAAAATGCAATTGCCTGTGGTTTAAATAAGATTTAGCCACCGATTATGAAGGTAAACTCCCTCGAAAATAGTATAGTTTGAAAGTAGACAAAATGTTTATTTTTAAAACTGTAAAAACATGAAAAAAGAATCAATAAGCCAGGAAGCCATTTTATATCATTGAGCACATATCATTTTAAGACTCTCCTTGCAATTAAGATGCGTATTGCTACATTTCCTCAAAACTTCGCTTCGCGTGCTGCCTAATGGTACGCAGATCAGTTTGGCCTTAATCTCCAATTCTTTTAGGGGAAAGATTCGAATATTCGTACCCTTTTGATAAGTTTGCCCGTAGGGGCAGCAGGACTGTCCCACTTATTCTACAGGTTTACTATCGGTAATGGATACCTGAAATTAAATTGAACTTTTTAAAAATAATGGTAAGTTTTATTTTTAACTAAAGTAAAAAAACCGCATCAAGTTATAATGCGGTTTATTTTTTTATAGTTTCAATTTCCTACAACGTATGGTGCGGTACTTCATCCGGAAATTTACCAGGGTTTCTCAGCCTGCTATTGTAACGGCTATAACCAAAATAAATAACAAAACCGATAAGCAACCATCCAATAAGTCTTGCCCAGTTGGTCCAGCCAAGGCCAAAGATCATCGCGCCGCAAACTACAATACCGGCAATTGAAACAAATTTTACTTTCGGAACCCTGAATCCTCTTTTCATCTCAGGATGTTTCACTCTCATAATCCAGACGCCCGCACACACCAACATAAAGGCGAAGAGCGTACCGATACTTGTCATGTCGCCTACAATATCACCGGGAATAAAAGAAGCAAAAAGGCCGACAAATACGAGGAAAATTAAGTTGGATTTATAGGGAGTTTTAAATTTTGGATGAATCTTGGAAAATACTGCCGGCACTAACCCATCCTTACTCATAGAATAAAAAACACGCGATTGTCCCATAAGCATCACCAGGATTACTGATGAAAAACCGGCGAGAATAGCGATGCTTACCAGGTTGCTGAGCCACTTATAGGTTGGTACCCACAAGCCTCCAATCATCGAGCCACTCATATGCTCGATCGCATAAGCAACGGAAGCTTCCTTACCATGCGTCCTGAAATCCTGGACAGATGCAACACCCGTAAGAACGTATGAAAAGAGAATGTAAAGAATAGTACAAATAACCAGGGATCCAAGAATACCAATTGGCATATCCCTTTTGGGATTTTTAGTTTCCTGCGCAGCAGTTGATACCGCATCAAACCCTATAAAAGCGAAAAAGACGACACCGGCTGCCCCCAGTATGCCCATAATGCCGCCAAAATTATGGGAGATACCTTCATGATCAACATAAACAGATGCTTCAGGAATAAATGGCGTATGATTTTCAGGCTTGATGAATTGCCACCCCATTACGATTACAACCACAACGATGGCAACTTTTAAAATAACAATAATCAAATTCACAGTTGCTGATTCCTGCATGCCCCTGATCAACAATAACGTTAGCGCTATAATAATAAATAAGGCAGGTATATTCATCACCCCGTGGATACCAGTTGTTGAAACTTCAAAGGGCGAGTGTCGCCATTGATAGGGAACTTGTGTACCGAAAACTTCTAATATTTTATTGAAGTATTCACTCCAGGCAATCGCAACGGTTGCAGCGCCAACTCCATATTCAAGTATCAGATCCCATCCAATAATCCATGCAATAAATTCTCCCATGGTTGCGTAAGAATAAGTATAAGCGCTTCCTGCTATCGGTATCATAGACGCAAATTCCGCGTAGCACAAGCCTGCAAAAGCACAACCAAGTGAAGCCACTATAAAGCCGATGGTTACGGAAGGCCCGGCATTTTGTGCGGCAGCAGCAGCAGTTCTTACAAAGAGCCCTGCACCGATGATGGCACCAATACCCAGCGCAATTAAATTCAAAGGGCCTAATGTTCTTTTTAAAGCATTGCCTGAATCGCTTGCTTCAACCATCAGGGCGCTTACCGGCTTCGTAATAAATAAACTCATATTATTTAAATATAGATTGTGATTATCAAAAGAATGGAAAAGTAAGGAATTAATTCTTAAAACACAGAAACGCAATTAGTATTTTTCCCGTCGCAAGTCGATACATCTTTTAATATTATATTGCAATCTTAATAGATCAACATGCAACTTGCCGGAGGAAATAAAAATAAGCTGACAATTTTTATTGTTATCGCGATGGTTATTGGCGTGATGCTCGGTTATGTCGTACACGAAAAATCTTCACCAGGTTTTATTATCACTTTTTCTGCGAAAATGAACCTGTTGACAACAATTTTTTTGAGACTGGTTCAAATGATCATAGCGCCGCTTGTATTTTCTACATTGGTGGTAGGCATTGCAAAACTTGGTGATTTAAAAACTGTTGGACGAATTGGAGGCAAAGGGCTTTTATGGTTTGTAAGTGCTTCGCTCGTTAGCCTTTTAATCGGCCTTGTTTTAGTAAATTATTTTAAGCCGGGTATCGGCATACACCTTGCCCAGGCCGATGCTGGCGGCGCTAAAGACCTGATGTCAAACACACGAGAGTTTTCCCTGGCGAATTTTGTTGAGCATGTATTTCCTAAAAGCATTTTCGAAGCAATGGCTTCGAACCAGATTTTGCAGATCGTTATTTTTAGCGTGTTTTTTGGCATTGCAACTACGGCGATCGGCGACTATGCAAAGCCGGTAGTGAAAGCCCTTGAAGCCCTGTCACATGTCATTCTTGAGATGGTCGATTATGTGATGAAATTTGCGCCGCTCGGAGTTTTTGGCGCAATTGCCGCCGTAATTGCAACCAAAGGACTTGAGATATTTAGCTTTTACGGAAAATATCTTTTGTTCTTTGTTATTGGCATCTTTGTACTTTGGGCAGTGTTGCTGTTTGTGGGATGGTTAATACTGAGAAACAGAATTCCTTCGTTATTGAGACACATTGCACAGCCTTTACTGATAGCATTTAGCACCACCAGCAGCGAAGCGGTTTTCCCCAAACTAACGGAAGAGCTTGAACGCTTTGGATGCCCCGAAAAAATAGTTGCTTTTGTTTTGCCACTTGGCTATAGCTTCAATCTTGATGGCAGCATGATGTACATGACTTTTGCCAGCATTGCCATAGCGCAGGCTTACGGAATACATATGGATATTGGAACACAACTTACCATGTTGCTCGTATTAATGCTTACGAGTAAAGGCATCGCGGGCGTGCCGCGCGCTTCGCTGGTGGTAGTTCTGGCAACATGCAGTATGTTTAATATTCCACCTGAAGGAATTGCTTTAATATTGCCGATAGATCATTTTTGTGATATGTTTCGAACGATGACGAACGTACTTGGAAATGCTTTGGCAACTTCAGCAGTAAGCAAATGGGAGGGAGAACTGGCTCATTAAATTTTAAATTTTTATATGTGGAATTATTACTTTTTTTAGGAATAAATATTAAGGATTTGCTCAACCCTCAATTCTATATTGAGCACGGGGGATTGTGGATGATACTGTTTATAGTATTTGCTGAAACGGGCTTATTTGCCGGGTTCTTTTTACCAGGTGATGCACTGCTATTTGTTACCGGTATTTTTAGTGATACGATTGTTAGCACAGCGTTATTTAAAACAGGCACGCAGTGGGCAGACCTTGGAATATTATGGTTATTAATTTCTGTGGCAGGTATTTTAGGAAATTTTGTAGGCTATTGGTTCGGCAGAAAAAGTGGTCCATTTTTATTTGAAAGAAAGGATACATTCTTCTTCAAGAAAAAATATTTAATACAGGCTCATGAGTTTTATGAAAAGAATGGTGGCGGTGCTATTGTTCTCGGTAGATTCATTCCGTTTGTGCGCACATTTGCGCCTATTGTGGCGGGTATTGTTCAAATGGATTGGAAGAAATTTATCTTTTTTAACATAACCGGCTCCGTACTTTGGGTGGGAACAATGTTGTTTGCAGGGCATTTTCTCCAGACGCTCATCATGCATGAATTTGGTTTCGATTTAAAAGAACACCTGGAGGTTATTGTAATTGGAATTATCGCTGTTACTACTTTACCAGTTATATGGAAAGTATTTATGTCTAAGAAAAAGCCTGCAGGCAACATATAAAAACGTTTGTCATTTATATGAATAAAAAACACATTGCAGTTTTTTCACTCCCGGTAATTGTGGCGGCACTTGGATATTTTGTTGACATATATGATCTGCTGCTGTTTAATATCGTAAGAATCCCAAGCCTGCGTTCATTGGGCCTAAGCCAGTTTGACATCGATAAGAAAGGAGAATTTATTATTGGTATTCAAATGATCGGCC
Source organism: Chitinophagales bacterium (assembly GCA_038245055.1). Classification (GTDB taxonomy): domain Bacteria; phylum Bacteroidota; class Bacteroidia; order Chitinophagales; family Chitinophagaceae; genus Ginsengibacter. The sequence continues at coordinate 12,577 of JBBRSV010000037.1, forward strand.
TCCTCATTGGTGGTATTATTTGGGGAATTGCCGGTGATAAAAAAGGCAGGCTTAGTGTTTTATTTGGTTCTATAATTTTATACTCTCTTGCCAACATCGCTAACGGATTTGTACAAACCGTACCGCAATACGCCATTGCCAGGTTTGTCGCAGGTATCGGACTTGCCGGCGAATTAGGCACAGGTATTACACTTGTTTCCGAACTTTTAAAAAAAGAACAAAGAGGCCTGGGTACTTCAGTGGTTGCGGGCCTCGGACTAACGGGGGCCGTAGTTGCTTATTTTATATCTCAGCATTATGACTGGCGAATCTGTTATTTTATTGGCGGCGGCCTGGGTTTCCTGTTACTTTTATTAAGGGTAAGTGTTTTTGAATCAGGAATGTATAAGTCTTTGGAGCAAGGTATTTCAAAAGGAAATTTTTTGATGTTATTTAATAATAAGAAGCGTTTTAAGAAGTATGCCAGCAGCATTGTTTTGGGATTGCCTACCTGGTACGTAATTGGAATTCTCATTGCATTCTCTAATAAGTTTGCGAAAAGTTTTGGCATGTCTGAAACGATAAATCCGGGGAAGGCCACCATGTGCGCTTATATCGCAATTTCTGTAGGTGACGTGCTGGCCGGACTAATTAGTCAATGGCTGCAAAGCAGGAAAAAAACGATCTATATTTTTTATACATTCACTGCGGTTATGATTGCAATATTTTTTATGCAAACAAAAAACAGTACTGCGAATTCACTCTATTGGATCACAGCCGGCCTTGGGTTTGCGACGGGATTCTGGGCAATTTTTGTAACGATGGGTGCGGAGCAATTTGGGACAAATCTTCGTGCTACGGCCGCCACAACTATTCCTAATATGGTTCGTGGGTCACTGCCATTAATGCTTTTATTATTCAATGGATTACAAAATTATTTTACCTATACGCTTAGCGGTCTTTTAACAGGTATTGTTGTAATGATATTAAGTGTTATCGCGACGATCCATACTGAAGAAACCTTTCATAAAGACCTTAATTATGTTGAAGTTTGATTGAAGATTTAGCTTATCTGGTAAATTAGTTTTGATAAAATTTGCCTTTCAAATAAAATTAAAATTGGATTAATTCTAACCTTAATGCAAGCAAAAAAATTTCTTATTATCAGGTTTTCTTCAATCGGCGACATTGTGCTAACGACGCCGGTTATACGCTGCTTGAGAACGAAATATCCTGATGCAGAAATTTTTTACCTTGCTAAAAGTAAATTTGCGGGGATAGTTCAATCTAACCCTTATATCTCAAAAGTTATTGTTTTAGATGATGATATTCTTGATACGATTGACGTTCTTAAAGAAGAAAAATTCGATTGCGTAATTGACCTGCATAATAATCTCCGGGTACTCAGAATAAAACAGGCATTGAAAGGAATTCCCTTCTATTCTTATAATAAATTAAATACGGAGAAATGGATATATACCAATTTTAAAATTAACAGGATGCCGGCAAAGCATATTGTTGACAGGTATATGAAAACGGTTGAAAGCCTTGGAGTAGTTAATGACGATTTAGGACTTGATTATTTTATTCCGGAAGAAGATATCGTCAAAGAAGCTGACCTGCCATTTTCTCATTCACAAGGCTACATCTCTATTGCGATTGGGGCGGCGCATTTTACAAAAAAATTGACGAATGATAAATTGAAAGAATTGTGCGCTTCGATTGAATATCCAATAATTTTATTAGGTGGAAAGGAAGATTATGACAACGGACTTGAAATTGCTTCGGTGGATCCGGTGAAAATTTATAACGCTTGCGGAAAATTTTCGTTGAATGAATCTGCGGACATTGTTCGTAAATCAAAGTTGGTGGTAAGCCACGATACCGGCCTCATGCATATTGCAGCGGCATTTAAAAAAATAGTTCTTTCGGTTTGGGGAAACACAGTCCCGTCATTTGGCATGTATCCTTACAAAACGAAATACGAAGTGTTCCAGGTAAATAAATTATGGTGCAGGCCATGCAGCAAAATTGGTTTCGATAAGTGCCCCCTGGGCCATTTTAAATGCATGAAAAATCAGTCGATGCCATTATTAGCTGATAGCGTACACGCCTTTGTAAAGAGGTAATTCAATCTTAACTTTTTGTTGGATAAGCGGTCTTCAATTTTGTATCATATTTACATGCATATGATCCGTTTTAAAATCTTAATACTTCTATTGCCAATAATGATGGTGGCAAACAAATGTTTCCCGCAACAAGTAATTGCACATGCGTTTATGGTAAATAAAAGGTCGTCTCCAAAAAGCGATACAATCTATTATGATTTCAACCACAGTCTTACATGGGATGATTTTAAAGGGAAGCCTGTCGATAATAGCCCTGCCGGCGCAGTTACTGCCTCAGGTTTTGCCTTTGACGCGCAAATTACTTTTGATGGAAAAAATATTTATCTCAACCTCGGCGTATATACTTTTTTTACCAAAGATGATTCATGGAAAAAACCACAGGTAAATTCAGCGTATCATTTAATGCATGAGCAGCATCATTTTGATATCACGCGTATCAGTGCTGAAAAATTTGAAAACGAACTTACCAGGGCTCATTTCACAAAAGACAATTACAATGCGTTGCTAACTTCTATTTTTGATAAAGTGTATGATCAAAATATGAAGATCCAGGATGCCTACGACAACGAAACACAGCACAGCCAGGATGTAAGCAAACAAAATGAATGGAATAATAAAATTGCGGCTCAAATCCTAAGTCTTAAAGAAAGCCTTGTGAGTAAAAAATAGAAAGTTTTTTCTATTTTGCAAGAACCTTAAATCAAACTTTTAAACTCACCATTAAAATAGGTATTTGCAATTCATGCCGAACCGTATTTACAGTTTGTCCATAAATTAAATCTTTAATTCCGGTGTGTCCGTGAGCACCAACTACAAGCATGTCGGCGCCACATTCTTTTACAAGTCTTACAATTTCCTTGGCGCGTCGCCGGTACCCGAGTAAGCCCGAGGCCTTTAATTTTTTTGCTTGCATTTGGGTTACATAATCATCTAATTGATTTTGATCTTTTTCGGTTTCATAATCAGCGCTTTGGCTTCCCCATAAAATAGCAGACGCGCTTTCAACAATATGAATAAGCACGAATTCTGTTCCGGGGTTTCCCTGGCCAATTGCGTGGCTGATCAATTTTTTATCATTGTCAGAAAAATCGAGCGCAATTGCAATTTTATTATAATGCGGAATTTCAACCATAATATTTTTTATTTCGGGATGTATTGTTATAGACGATGCTATCTTTCTCCGCGTAATTATTGGTTCCACAATTATATATAAAAGAAGGATTATAAAAAATAGTGCAGAGCCAATAATTAAAATCTTTGGCCACGTGTTGTGCCCTTCAAATACGGGCTCAGACTGCGATATAAGCATTTTAAAATTCAGATAGATCAGTACCGCGGCTATCAGCCACGCGAGAAATTTTGTAAGTGGCTTTATGGCAAAACTGCCCATTTTAGTTTTATCACTTACAAAGTGAATTAAAGGAATAATAGCGAAGCCAAGTTGAAGGCTTAAAATTACCTGGCTCAGAATTAATAAATCATCTACCTGCTTATCACCATAAATTATAATTACAATCAACGCGGGAATAATGGCAAGTAACCTGGTGATAAGCCGTCGCACCCATGGATTTATGCGAAGGCTTAAGTATCCTTCCATTACAATTTGTCCGGCTAGCGTGCCCGTAATTGTTGAGCTTTGTCCTGCCGCAATTAAAGCAATTGCAAATAATTTAGGTGCGAGATTTCCTAAAAAATTCGGCAGCAACTTGTAAGCTTCATGTATTTCTGCAACCTGCGAATTTCCCGTTTTAAAAAATACAGCAGCGGCAACAATGAGGATAGCGGCATTTACAAAAAATGCGATATTTAAAGCAATGGCGCTATCAATGCGATTAAATTTGATGGCTTGTGATATTCCTATATCAGTGCGTTCAATTTTTCTCGTTTGCACCAATGCCGAATGTAGATAAAGATTGTGGGGCATTACGGTTGCTCCAATAATTCCTATAGCAATATATAGAGCTTCATTATTTTTGATGTGGGGAACAAAGCCTATAGCTATTTCACTTAAATCTGGCTTTGCTATAAGCATTTGGATAAGAAACGCACCGGCTATAATGGCAACAAGTGTAATAATAAAGGCCTCCATTTTTCGCATGCCCAGCCTTTGAAGGTAAAGCAGGAGAAATGTGTCTAAAATAGTAAAGCTAACGCCCCAAACAAGCGGGAGGCCGGTAAGTAATTGAATGCCGATAGCCATTCCTAAAACTTCTGCAAGGTCGCAGGCGGCTATGCCGATTTCGGCAAGAATATATAGAATGAAATTTACCCGTTTCGGGTATGCTTCCCTGTTAGCCTGGGCAAGGTCTCTGCCTCGTACGATGCCAAGCCGCGCTGACAGGCCCTGTAAAAGCAAAGCCATCAGGTTGCTCATCAGCAAAACCCAAATAAGAGAATAACCAAATTTACTGCCACCCTGCAAATCGGTCGCCCAGTTTCCCGGATCCATATAACCTACACTTATTAAATAAGCCGGCCCCAGAAAAGAAAATATTCTTTTCCAGCCAACTTTCTTTTTGGTGTCAATGCTTTCATGCACTTCACTTAATGACGTGTCTGAATTACTTCTCCTGATCATCATAAACGAAAATATTTTGTGCAGCCTGCCCGCTTATTGTGCAGGCAGGTTGTTTTGAAATTTTAATTTGAAGAGAGCCGTCAAAATCAAAAGATTTTAATACTTTGATTTGCGATCCTATACCAATCCCATAATGATTCAACATCTCCATCATTTGATGCGTCTGGCTACTCACCGAGCTTACGATACCTGTTTTTTTAGGGGGCAGGTTATCAAGCGATACCTGCTTTAACACCGGCATTTTTCCCTGCGCATCGGGGATAGGATCTCCATGAGGATCAATTTTTGGCTGGCCGAGGTAATTGTCCAGTCTTTTTATAAGATCGTTGCTGCTTACATGCTCAAGTTCTTCGGCAATTGGATGTACCTTATCCCAGTTCATACCAAGTTTTGTAACCAGGAAAAATTCCCAAAGCCGGTGCCTGCGGATAATGCGCAAAGCTTCCCGGTTGCCAAATTCATTAAGCCTGAATCCGTAGTATTTTTTGTATTCAATGAGTTTTTTAGATTTCAGTTTCTTCAACATATCCGTTACTGAAGCGGCGCGGGTATTCATATGCACCGCCAATGAATTGGTATTTACTTTTTCTGTTTTGCCCTGCAGCCCATAAATGCTCTTGATATAGTTTTCCTCACTTGTAGAAAATTTCATACGTTCTAAAAATTATTTTAGACAAATCTAAAAATTATTCCTGATAAAATTTCTGTAAAAATGTAGCCCCATTTTTTTTGCGCAGATTGTATTGTAAAAAATAGTTTTATGGCGGGAGTAGTTACGCACCCTTTGAAGAACACTTTTAGGGCTAAAATTTTTTCCGTCCGCAATAAAACAATTTATAGTTGTTAACGTTTAAACTGTGTCATATCTACACTACCTTTTCTTTTAAAGAAGTATTATGTTAGATTTTCCAATTATATTGCGCCCTATTAAATTTGATTTGAACCAATTATGAGCTTTGAAAATTACGTTGTCCCTTATGAGATTGATGGGAAATATTCTAAAAAAGTAGCTTACTTCTCGATGGAGTTTGCAATTCACCAACCTTTAAAAATTTACAGCGGTGGCCTTGGCTTTTTATCTGGCTCGCATTTAAGAAGTGCCTTTGAATTGAGGCAAAATTTAATCGGGATAGGCATTCTTTGGAAGGAGGGCTACTATGACCAGGCCAGGAATTCGGACCAGACCTTGAAGCCCGTTTGGATAGATAAAATTTATAATTTTCTTGAAGACACCGGCATACGGTACCAGATAAACATTCACGATCACCCGGTATGGGTGAAGGTTTGGTATTTGAATCCCAAAACTTTTAATACAGCACCACTTTTTTTGCTTAGCACAGATGTGCCGGAAAATGATTACGTGTCTCAAACAATTACTAACCGGCTTTACGATGGCAACGCTGCAACAAAAATCGCCCAGTTCATTTTATTGGGAATCGGGGGCGCTAAACTGGTTGACGAACTTAATTTTGCACCGGAAATTTATCATCTTAATGAAGCGCATGCGGTAAGCTCAGTATTTTACTTGTTTAAGAAATTTGGTAATAAAGAAGAAGTAAAAAAGCGCCTGGTGTTCACCACGCATACACCGGAAGAAGCAGGAAATGAAAAGCATGATATTTTTCTTTGTGAAAAAATGAGTTACTTCAATGGTATGCCACTGGCCGAGGTAAGAGATTTAACTGGCATGACCGATGATCTTTTCAATCATTCACTTGCTGCCTTGCGCTTTGCGCATATTGCCAATGGCGTTTCACAACTTCATGGTGAAGTAAGCAGGCAAATGTGGAAAAAGTATGAAGGTATTTGTGAGATAACTGCGGTAACAAATGCACAAAATTGGAAATATTGGGCTGATAAACAATTATACCGGGCTAAAGAAGAATCTAACAATGAATGGTTTGACGACAGGAAAAGACATATAAAAAAACGCGCTTTGGAAATCGTTGCTGATCAAACGGGAAAGCTAATGGACCCCAACGTGCTTACGATTACCTGGGCCAGGAGATTTGCCGGTTATAAGCGGGCGGAGTTAATAACGAGAGATCATAAACGCTTTGAAGCGTTATTAAACAACAAAAAATATCCCATACAAATAATTTGGGCAGGCAAACCATACCCGCTTGATTACCCGGCAATATCAGATTTTAATTATTTAGTAAATCTTAGTAAGCAATACAACAATGTGGCCGTTTGCACTGGCTATGAACTTTTTTTAAGCAAGCGCTTAAAACAAGCTTCAGATGTTTGGCTTAATAATCCACGCGTACCCCGGGAAGCTAGCGGAACCAGCGGAATGTCTGCAGCTATGAATGGTGCGGTAAACCTGAGTACAAATGATGGTTGGATCTGTGAATTTATTAATAATGGAAATAACGGTTTTGTAGTTCCCCCGGCTGATTACATGAACATGCACACAGAAGAACAGGATAATTATGATCTCAATAAATTATATGATATTCTTGAAAAAGAAATATTGCCAATTTATTATGATGATTTTGATACCTGGAGACAAATTGTGAAGAATGCCATGCGGGACGTTCAGGTTCAGTTTGACAGCAACAGGATGGCAAATGAATATTACGAGATTATGTATAAATAATTTAGGGGTTTTTCAGCCTACACAGACTATTTATCAACTGCGCTTAAAATGTATTTAAAATTTTACTTCAATAGATAAGCTTGCTGATTCATATTTAAATTCCTTAACGTCTGACCGCTGGCCAATCCCGATGTGGTTTAATCCTTCCATGAGCCTTGCCGAAATAAAGAAGTTATTTTTTATTAAAAAGTCAATGCCTCCTGTTGCGCCAACACTTCTTTCTTCAAAATCGTGCGTAATAGTTGTTTTAACCCCACCACTATTTTGCTTTGCGCTAATCAGTAAGCTACCTTCCGGACCAGCCAAAATGCTTATAACTGGTGAAATTTCATACTTCACTAATACTGGTAAAGAAAGGTAATCAACGAAGTAATTTAACCCTGTGCTTTTATCTGCCCCATTTCTTTGAACATAATAGTAACCAGGTTGTAAAATCAACTTTTCTGCCAAAGGAACATCAATCAAAAATCCCAACGATAGCCCGGACTTCCATGTTCGATCGATAGGTGTCGCGGGCGCAGGCACCCCTTTATTAAAATTCATGTTTGAAGCGTTGGCTCCCACAACAATTGCAAAACTCACGCGGGGCGATGACTTATCCTGGGCAAGCAAAAAAGAAACCAGGAGGCACGCGATTAAAGAAAGAAAAAGCTTCTTATTGATTTGTGTTTGCAACATAATTTTAATGGATTGAGCAAAATGATTTTGATAAATTTAATAACCAATCCCAATTATTTGCATATATAACTTAGCGCTGTAATTACAGAGGCTCAAATTGAGTCTTAAATTCGTCTTAATAAGTAACGCTTTGATTCAATAATTAGTCTGTTCATTATTTTAATTAAAAAAAATTGCGGTTACACGGTGGGCGACTGCCGCTAGTCTAAACATTTCTTTTTGAAAAAATTCTATTTAATATTTAACCAGGAAATTTTTTTTAGGAGCAATTTCTTTTCTGCAATTGACTTCGTCATCTTGCTGGCTTTTTCATAATACTCTTTCGATTTTTTGGGTGCAAGCTCTGCATGAATGTCGCCCAATAAAGCGTAGAAAAGGTAGTTCTTCTCCCATTCGGTTTTATAACATGAATTTTCAATTTCCTTCAAGGTTTTTTCCACGCCATATACTTTATAGATAACCGTTAAACGGTGAAGTGCCACAATAGAATTTGGATGAATATCGGCAAGCAAATTATAATAAGATAAAATGTTGCTCCAGTTTGTTTGGTCAAATGTTTCAGCAATACAATGCTCATAAGCAATCGCAGCTTCCGCGTGATAACTGCTGATCTTTTCACCAAAAGCTGCTTTATTTAAGTAGTCATTCCCCTGTACAATAAGGTCGCGATTCCACTTCTTACGGTCTTGCTGTGCAAGTAAAACTATTTCACCGTGTTCGTCAATACGGCCATTGATTCTTGCTGAATGAAAACACATTAATGCCATTGCCGCATACACTTCTGGTAACTGTGTATTAGCATTTGTTGCAAGTATGCTGCATAAATACATTGCCTGTTCGAGCAAATCTTTTCTTATAAGCTCACTTGAATTAGTGGCATTATAGCCTTCGTTAAATATCAGGTAAATCGTTTTTAAAACTGCCTCAGTTTTGCTTTTACGTGTTGATCAACGGGGCACTCTGGCTTGATCATTTTTTCACGAAAAAAATTTCTTGTCCGGTACAATCTTTTGGAAACTGTATCTTCCGGAATAAGAAATGCCTTTGCTATCTCACTTGTAGAGAAGCCACATAATGTTTTTAGCATTAAGGTAATTTGGTTTTCTTCAGATATTTCGGGGTGGCAACACGCAAACATCATGCGCAAAAGATCATCATGTATTTCATCATCGCGCCAAAGTTTTTCCATAACGGTTGCAAGGGTATATTCTGACTTCAGCAGAATTCTTTCGGTATCATTAAAATCAATTTGTTTGGAAAATTTATTTCTTCGAAGAACATCGATCGCCTTGTTTTTTGCAACCTTAAAAAGCCACGCTGAAGGATTTACGGGAATACTTCTCGACGTCCAAACCTGCATTGCATTTACAAAGGTATCCTGCACAACATCTTCCGATAATTCCAGGTTTTCTGTTCCAAATATTTTAGTCAAAAGCGCCACCATTTTTCCGGCTTCATGCCTGAAAAGATCATCGCTAAGTTTATTGATATCAAATTGTGGAACCAATTTTTTTCAAGTGTTGATAATTTATAGGTTTCTTTAGGAATTGTTTTGCCGAAAAATATTTGAGGTGATGATGAATTAATAAATGGTGCTTGCTCTGATTTTGTTTACAAAAATTTCCTTTTATAAACATAAAAATTTTGATTGAATTAAAAAGAAAAATTAATTCACTTCGCTTTCATTTTATTATTTTTTGCTTCATGCGTTAGTTCTGCGAAGCCAAGAAGCTCCATTAAAGGAGGAAGGTAGACGCCAAGGCGGCCTCGTAAACCTTTTTTCAAACCATACCACCCTCCAACAGGATTATCTGTAGATCTTCCCCACGCTTCTACCGTATTTTCGGTGGCAACTTTTTGTTCATCAGTTCCACCGAGGTCCATCCATGTACCGTGCTTCTTTAGCATTGTGTGAAGATCGCCAATTACACGGCCATCATAATGCAAAACCGTTTTACCAACTATACAAACAAGTATTTTCTTATCCTCCTTATTTACATCGTTGTACATTTCAAAAGCTGAAGTTCCGCGCGCGGTTTTCAGTTTCCATGGATTATCTTTTGTACCAGGGGGAGTTGCCATAATATTTTTTGTTATTACTGATGATCAGTCTTTGTTTTGGCTTTCTTTTTTGATGACTTTGCAATTGGATTATATTTTAGACACATGTTGATCCAATAATCAAAATCGTTTTTGGATAATAGGCCTTCTTCTGAGACAAAAACAAAACCCTTCGATGGCCTGTTCGAAAAAACCATTTCTCTACAGCCTGGCCTTTTTAATGCTGCTTTATAATTATCCTCACCAATCCGGCAAATCATATCATTCTTAATTACACCAACGCACATCTTATCATTGACCATAAAACACAATCCTCCGAACATTTTTTTTTCTTCTACACATTCAAGGCCGTATAAGGCTTGTTTTATTCTGTCTCCAAGTTTTTTATCAAATGCCATGAGCAAATTATTGTTTAGGCTTATCAACTTAAAGAATGGCCAGTCAGGATGGAATTGCATGAATGTTACAAACCCATTTCCCTGATCCGCGCAGCGCTACTGATCGATTATGCTCCAATATAGGGCAATCTTTGGATATTTCGGTTGCCTCCTCCAAAATGCCAGCTTTGCAAACCAGGTAACTGCCAATCATTGCCTTTGCGGCTCCTCTTCCTTATGTCTCTTTGCGTGAAAACAAATAATTTCTCGCAAAGACGCAAAGAATTAAGATGCTAAAAGATTAATCCTGATTGATAAACTGACCTTTTCATATTCTTAAAATTTAGAACATTATGACGAATGAAAATCTACCATTTGGTCAACGTTTAAGAATATCATCATGGAATGAATGTTTTTCCAAAAATGCTGCTTTCATCCCGGGCAGTATTTTTCTCGTAAATAATTACGCTACATTCAAATATTATTATGAAAGTTATGCTATACGCTTTGCTTATTTTTACCTCAATATTATCTTGCACAAAAAAGAACAATGATACGGTTTCAAATCGCGGTAATGCCGCAGATACAATTTCTTCAACGGCTATGGATACTACAATAAAAACTTATCTCGCTCTAGGCGACTCATATACTATCGGGCAGTCTGTGCCGGATTCGGAAAGATTTCCCGTGCAGGCAGAGCAGGTTTTACAACAGCAAAACATTTCATTAAATAACCCGGATATAATTGCGGTTACTGGCTGGACCACTGATAATCTTTTGTTCGCTTTAAATACCAATCCTCCTAAAAAAAATTATTCAGTCGTAACCTTGCTCATCGGCGTAAATAATCAATACCAGGGAAGGTCAATCGAAGAATATAAAACTCAATTTAGCGAATTACTATCGCGTGCAATTGGTTATGCGGGTAATAATAAAAACCATGTGTTTGTCATTTCTATTCCTGATTATAGTGTGACGCCATTTGCCCGTAACTCAGATACCGCAAAGATTGCTGCCGAAATTGATGTGTTTAATGCGGCCAACAAAAACCTGGCAACGATGGCCGGTGTACATTATATTGATATTACGCCTATTTCCCGCGAAGTTAAAAACGATCCATCGCTTGTAGCGGTTGATGGCCTCCATCCTTCTGGCCTCCAATATAAAAAATGGACGGCGCTTTTGGCGCCTGCAATGCAGCAGGTGTTGCAATAGTATCTGCTTTATATTTGCCTCCGTTATGATCAGGAATGCGGTTTCACTTTATAAAAAAGCATACGGCGGCCTTTCTGCCGGAACGTGGTGGCTATCACTCGTAATGTTGGTGAACAGGAGCGGTACCATGGTGATTCCCTTTATGACGATGTACCTCACACAGCACTATGATTATTCTATTTCAAAAGCCGGTTTTGTTATGAGCCTTTTTGGCCTCGGCGCTATAGTTGGTTCTCTAATTGGCGGTAAATTGGTTGACGTAGTAGGATATTATTATGTACAAATTATTGCTTTGATCGGGGGCGGTTCTATGTTTATTATTTTAGGAGAAATGCGTTCTTATCCCGCTATTTGCGTGGCTACCTTTATCCTGGCAATATTGAATGAATCTTTTCGGCCGGCAAATACGGTTGCCATTGCGCATTATAGTAAAGAACAAAACCGTACAAGATCTTATTCTCTTAACCGCCTGGCCATTAATTTAGGATGGGCTGCCGGCGGGGCTTTGGGAGGAATACTTGCCAGCTTCAATTACAACTTATTATTTTGGGTTGATGGCATTACCAACCTTCTTGCAGCGGTACTCCTGTATATAACGTTGTCGCCTAAACGAAATTCTGCTACCGAAGTTAAGACAAAACAAAAAGAAGCATTAAAAATTTCTGCCTATAAAGACCGGACCTATATTTCCTTCATCATTTTAGTCTTTTTCTTTGCCTTGTGTTTTTTCCAATTATTTACAACGATACCTGTTTTTTTTAAAGAAAATTTTCACCTTAGTGTTTTATTTATTGGGTTGATTATGGCGCTCAACGGATTGATAATTGCTTTTTTTGAAATGACCATAATTTTTGCATTGGAAGGAAAGCGGCCTACGCTTCATTACATATCTTTTGGCGTTTTATTGCTTTCACTTTCTTTCTTATTGCTTAATATTCCCGGTGTCAATTTTGGTCTCGTAGCAGTGATGTCCATGTTACTGCTCACCTTTGGTGAAATTTTTTCCATGCCTTTTATGAATGCGTATTGGATTGGAAGAACGGTGCAGAATAACCGGGGACAGTATGCCGCATTATATAGTGTTGCCTGGGCTTCAGCACAAACAATCGGGCCCTATGCAGGCTCATTGGTAGCACAACACGCCGGCTATAATGTACTTTGGTATGTTGTAAGTTTTGTGGGCTTTTTATTAATTTTTTTATACAGGCGTTTGGAACCCGAAAAGGTTTTATCTCTTTAAAAAATCCTGGTAAGAAAGCTGCATATATGCTTTTCCAAAATTGATTGCTGAAGAATCATTTGCGTTATTGCTATAAATAACTTTTTTTGAAATATTATCTACCGTCACGGTGGTGGTTGGCGTTACAAATCCGAAACCATTATTGAAAGTATAAAACGCAAAAGGTTTTGCTGCCGAATCCAACAAGTCTTTACTCCAGGTAAATTGCGAAGAAGAAATACCAAGTTGATCTAAAACAGTTTTATCGATGTCCGTCTGCGACCCAATGGTTGTAATGTTCCCCTTAATATTTAGAGCGCCACCTGTGAAAATTAAAGGTATTCTGAATTTCGCGGGAGCATCATTTCTATCGTGGCCAGGTAAAGGATGACCGTGATCAGCAACCAAAACGATGAGTGTATTTTGCCAAACCGGGTTTTGTTTCAGGCGGTCTATAAATACGCCAATGCAACTGTCAGTATAGGCTACAGAATTTTTAAAGAGCGTGCTTTCGTCTTTTCCCGGGAACCGCGGCGCCATAGGAACATCAAATGGTTCGTGGCTGCTAAGCGTAAACAAAGTTGCAAAAAATGGCTGAGGTTTTTTGATGATCTTATCATAAAAATTATTCAAAACAAACTGGTCGTGCACTCCCCACGATGTAGTTCTTTGTGAAACAGGAAAAGAATATTTACTGACGAGCGTATCAAAACCGGCATTAATTAAGTAAGATTTAATGTTGGCAAATTCCAACTCGCCACCGTAAGTGTAACTGGTGTTATAGCCCGCATTTTTGAATGACCCGGTTATTTGGGGAAGTTTTTCAGTTTTTGTGGGCGTCTTTATTATAGACGTAATCGCCTGGTTTGGATAGCCGCTCAAAACAGCTACAAGGCCCTTTTCGCTTCTGTCGCCAGCCGCGTATATGTTTGTAAATAACAATCCGTCAGCGGCAATTTTATCCAGGTTTGGCGTAACACCAGCCTCCCCGCCAAGGCAGCCAACAAACTTTGCAGTAAAGCTTTCCAGTATGATGAAAATAACATTTGGTCGTTTTGTATTTAAAATAGCAGGGATTTTAATAGGGCCGGTATTGTATAAATCAGCAACTAATTTTTTGGCTTTATTTGCAGGGAAATAATTGAAAGGATTTTGATTGTTGTTTTTGTTAAGAATAGAAAAAACCACATTCCAGGGTAAATTGATAGCAGCATGATCAGCAAATAATTTTTCTGAAAAATAAACATCACTTTGATTCATTGGAATTTTCTGAATTCCACCACGTATTGGCACAAAAAGGAAAATGAAAATGAAAAGGCAAGCAGCCAGGTAAAGCGGTGAAAATGCCTTGGGCTCTATTTGTATGTATTTGTAAACGTATTTTTTATAAAACCAAATAAAAAGTAGCATGAAAATTAGAAAGATTACCAATAATAAAATTACCGGCGACGAAGAGACGGAAGTTGCCATTTCTTTAGGCGATGTAAAATATTGCAGCGGTGTGGCATCCATCCTGTAACCCCACGCAGTGTATAGTTCCAGGTCAGCCGTGGTTATAAAGGAGAGAATTATCAACATGCAAATTGTGTAGATGTAAACCACCCTGGCAATATTTATTTTGACGAAAACAGCTCTTAAAAAATATAAAAGAAATGGAAAAATGCAGACATAAGAAGTGAACGACACATCCATTCTAAAACCGTAAAGAAAAATTTTAAGAATTTCTGCTCCGGTCAAAGTAGCTGTGAGCGCATGATGATAGACAAGGAAAATTATTTTTGAAAAAATAAAATAAAGAAGCCAAAAACTGAAATAAGCAATGTACCCTGAATATTTTTTCACCGGGCAAAAATACTACTAACGGCTCTAAGGTGAATGATAACCAAATTGTAAAAAGTGTTTGAAGAAAAATAAGAAGTACTGAAAAAGTTAAATAATTTTACCCTTGAAACCATTGGAAGCCGTGAGCCGTATTTTTCTTAAATAAATTTTTATGAAAAAATTATTGCATTTGCTTTTTGTGTCAGTGCCACTTTTTACGTTATCATTTTGCAACTCTTCATCTGGAATGAAAGATAGAAAAGATACTACCGGTGCTCGATTAAAAACCACAAATCTTGAAAATAAAAATGTAGCGGTGCTGGAATTATTTACATCCCAGGGTTGCTCGAGTTGTCCGCCAGCAGACCGACTGGTGGAAACGTACACCACAAAAGACAACGTCATTGTTCTTTCGTTTCATGTTGACTACTGGGATAAGCTGGGATGGAAAGATCCTTACAGTTCCAGGCAATATACCCAAAGGCAATATGATTACGCAGATGCTTTGCACTCGAATGTATACACGCCGCAATTGGTTATAAACGGGCAAACAGAAATGATTGGAAGTGACGCTGGAAAAATTGATGCTACATTAAATAAAGTATTCGGAGCCGGGGCTGATGCAGCCCTTTCTATAAAAGCTGCGACTCCCGGAAAAGGCGACCTTAAGATTGCTTTTAACGTTTCGGGGAAAACAGAAAATGCGCTTTTAAATATTGCGCTGGTGGAGAAAAAAACAACTACGCAAATTAAGGCTGGCGAAAACGGGGGAGCAACACTTTCAGGTAATAATGTGGTTCGCAATTTTATAACAACCGGACGGGTAAAAGACGGAGATAATAACGCTTCAATTGATATCCCAAAGGACCTCGACTTAAAAAACTGTTCTGTTGTTTTATTTCTTCAGCAAAAAGGAACACATAAAATTATCGCTGCGAGCCAACTGGGTCTTTAAATATGCAAAAAAAAGCTCCGCAAAATATTTGCGGAGCCATAAAAAAGTTTAATAAATTTCTAAATTGGTTTTACTGTTGTTACGGAGGTAACAGAAACGGTCGTTGGTATTTCCTGGCCCATTACATTAATCGTCCCTTTCGCATCGGCAGTTAAATTATTTTGTGATATTACACCTGTTTTTGTGTCAACCATTTCCTCGCCGCTGAAGGTTCCGGTTGTTTTTGTATTGATATCCATACCATTCATTTCCATTTTCACGTCCCGTTTTTCGGTCCCGGAAATGGAAATAGTAGCCGTGTTTCCTTTCAATTCTTTAATAGAATAATTGGAAACCCGCAATACGCCATCTCCTGATGTAGAATCTTGCCAGGCTGTTCCCACTTTTGCATTTTTAGGAAGCGCAAGAAAAGCCATTTTAGCGCCGTAACCCAGGTCAGCCGGGTCGCCGCCCATTTGCTTCATCATCATGGTAGTTTGTGCATCAGCATCAGTCGCCTTCGCCGTATCTGTCTGCATGCCTTTGATAATATTTCCCGATTTGTCCATAACTACGGGCTGCGGATGGTTGATAAAACCTTTAAATTTGCTGCCCATTTCCCCATCCATATCCTCTTTTTTATCAGAATCAAAATGCATTTCCTGGCCCATCGTGCTCATATTCATTTTCATAACTGAAACAGAATTGACCATATTATAATTATTGTCTTTCAGGTCTTTTACTTCTATTGCATAATGGGAGGTAACGTCAGCATTGGTTTCCATAGACTGGCCTTGCATTTCAGAGATGCTTTTAGTTGTCACCTTATTTTCTACTGCATATTTTTGTCCTTGCGGTATATTTAGCGTCCCATAGTTTTGGGCGAAAGTGCACGTGCTAACTCCAATAATTATGCTTGCTAAAGTTGTTATTTTCTTCATGTTAATTTTTAAGTTGAGTTGCAAATATAGGTTGGGCTTTCAAATTAATTCATATGATTTTTTTAATATTAACTTCCTTTATTTGGGGCTTAAAAAGTCTCTTCGAGCAGGGCCTGCCGCAGCGGGAGAAAGAATTCCATCCCCAATTTGGCAAGTTTCCATGTTGTACGTTCGCCCTGTTGTCATTGAAGCCTTCCCTAGAAGATGGGAAGATTTCCAAAAAGGATTATGATGCCAATCTAAAATTTATGCTACAAGGTTAACTTCATCTTTCAAAGCTGCTTTATGAATTTCTATTAAAGCACTTACAACTTCGACTTTCGTTTTGCCAGTTTCAACAAAGCTGAAAGTGGAGTTGAGAAATAAATCAATTACATCGTTATTATTCCAATGTTGCTGCATGTTAATAGCTATTTGATAAATCAACAAATCTTTAAATTCTGCTTTATCAAAATTGATTTGGAGTTCTTGATTTGAATTTTCCATATTAATTAGTTTGAAGAATTTTATTTTCAATTGTAATGCACTTGATTAACTTTCCTGTTTTAATTGTGAAGTAATAATCCAGGAGAATTTTATTTCCACCACGAACATTCACGACACTAATTCCAAATTGATTTTTATTTGGTGGCGTAAAACCAAATTCAATTACTTCAACGGTAAACGGACTTTTCACCGAAGCAATTGCTTTCTGCAAAATTTCTTCTGTTGGTTTCATCGGTAATTTTTCTTTTCAGGAATCACTCCTCTAACTCCGCCTCTTGGTTCTTTCACATCACCTTTAAATCTTGGAATCAAATGTATGTGAACGTGAGGAACGGTTTGTCCTGCTGATTCGCTGATATTTATTCCAACATTGAATCCGTCAGGATTTAATTTCTTTTTCAGAATCTCTTTTGTTTTGTTCAACATAAACCAACAAGCCGATTGCTCTTTAAACGAAAGTTCAAAGTAATCTGCACAATGTTTTTTTGGAATAATTAAGGTATGCCCGTTGCTTACCGGAAATTTATCAAACATTGCATAAACAGTAGCAGATTCTAAAAGCAATTCTCTTTCTGAATCGGGATTGCAAAACGGACAATCAACATTTACCTTTTTCTTTATTTGGTTAAAGTGTTTGTATTCATACACTTCACAATTTTCATTTTTGAAAATCGATTTATAATTCAAAACCACATTGCATTGGTAAGTTGGTTTTTGATGAATCTTGTGAATCCTAAAACCTTCATGTTGTAAATCTCTTCTCACTGCAAAATATGCTTTGCCAGTTGGTTTTAAGAGTTGCGAAATTTCCATTAGAACATTTGCCTGTTCTTCTTGAAGCAAAACATTCAAAACATAAAAGCAAATGATTGTATCAAATTTCTTTGCAGGATATTTTGGAAAATAATGTTTGTCATAGCCGATAACATTTAAACCTTTTGCATTTAGTAACTCAACATCTTTTCCAAAGCCACAACCAAAATCTAAAACATCCCCAGCCAATAAACTTTCGTTCAACAAAAATTTTGCTGGAAAAGAAAGTGTTTCTCTTTCTTTAGCCGTTAAATGGTTGTATTGATTTGATTTTAGATTTTCCATTCTTGATATCCACGATTAGCGATTAAGTAATTGCAACTGCTTTGCAGTTGCCTTATTGCTGCTTTCTGCCAACCTGAACTAGCACTATTTCCTAAGAGTGCAACTCTTATTTCCTTTTGAAATCTTTGAGATTGATTTTCATTTATCAAATTCCAATAGTGAATAATTTCTCCTTTTCTACTTTCAATAAAAGCAGGAGAAGGAATTTTATCTCGTTTCTGATTATTTGTTTTTGGTCTTGATGGAAGTAGATTCCATAAATCATTGTTTTTCCAAACGGAAAAAGGAATAACATGGTCAACATTATAACTTGTTATTTTTTCTCCAGTCCAAACACATTCAACAAATTTTTCCTTTGCTAAAATATTTTCATAAAATTTTTTTGAAGCACTAATTTCTCTTTCTGTTATTGGACTTTTCAAAACTTCATTCACAACTTTTTCAATTGATAATTTTTTATCTGAAGCATTGACAGAAAATTCAGCCCACTTAAAAAGAATTGAATCTTGTCCGCTAATAAAGCTTCCTAAAATTTTAAACGCTTCGTAATATTCAAACGGAATAGAAAATGAACCCGAAGTATTTATCAAAAATTCCAAATCTATTTCGGTTGTGTTACCCTTTGTACTGACAGATTCAAATTGAAAGATTGAATAGTAATCTTTACTGATTGAACGTCCAATGTATTTCATTGGCATTAGCGTAATCGTTGCTTTTAATTTTTTTGCTAAAGCAAAAAAATCCGCTTGAAGATTTTTAGGAATTCCTTTGTTCTTTAAATCATTGTAGAAAGCTGAAAAGCCGCCAATGGTTTTGTATTCAGTAATAATTTTCTTTAGCTGAACTCCGAAAGCAAGGTTTGTTTCTCCATTGATTTGAGGAATGTTCGTTGCACATTCCAAAATTGGATAGTAATACAACGTCCATTTTTCAATCAACAAACCAGTTGGAAAATGAACTCTATCTTTTGAAAAAGTAATGAATGGAGAATTGTCCTGAATGATGTCAATTACTCCTCGTAAGAGAGCAAACTTGTAAGTTGTGGTTTTACTATCTCTCTCAATAATTTTACTGATATTGTAAAATACTTCGTTAGTCATTAATGATTCCTTTTATATCGTGAGTTGGAATTATAACCTAACATCAGATTTGTAAATCCATTTAAAACTAAGAAAAGACTCTCCAAACCAACATAAAGGCATGCCGTTTACTTTGTTAATAGTTTCATCAACACAAATTCCAAATTGTTTGCCATCAAGTATTTTTTCAAAAGTTACTTTGTATTGCATCCAAGTCATTGAATGATTTTTTCTTACTCACGTAATCATAACCTTTTTTGAGCCATAAGTGCCTGCATTGAAAGGATTCGTGTCCTGAAAACGTGAACTTCATTTTTGTTTTACTATCTATGCTCATTTACTATTTTGTTGATTGTATTGCTATCAATTTTTTCTCGTAAAGTAAGTTAAAATTAGGTTATGCAGAGAAAAAAATTGCTAACTGTTTGGCAGTCGTTGCCATAATTATTCATTGAAATTTAAAGTGTTAGCTGATAAGAATTTCGTTCAGTTGGTGATGGGTAAACTTTGTAGAGAGTAAAGATCATATTGCTGTTGTGTCAAACAATTGTTTATATAATATTAGTCATTACGGGAAGGTGGTTTATACTTCGACCCTTTTAGTTTTTTCAAAAGGCTAAGTTTGTGGGAGGCTTTGTGTGCCTTGCAATTTCCTTAAAATAGAGAGGACGGGTCGGTAAAGTCATGCGAACTTAAATTTAAGATAGATATACTGTTTTAGGCTGACAAAATCATAACCATTTTGATTTACGTATCTTTTCAAAAAAAATAATCTTTGTATTTACACCATCTGCTTTTACTAAGTCTTTGGGTTTTCTATTGCCTGCTTCATAGCGTATTGGCTTCTTCAAAATTTAAGAAACGTGTGGAAAAAATATCCGGTGGGTTTTTCAGGTATTACCGGCTTACATATTCCATATTTGCTGCGGCTTCATTACTTGGACTTCTTTTTTTTCAATATTCTATTCAAAGTCCGCTGTTGATTAATTCATTTTTTTTGAAATTAGCCGGGCTGATCATTTTGGTGCTTCCCGGAGCTATAATTATGATGATTTCTATTTTCAAATATTTTAAGCTGTTAAGTGGTGTGCGGTCGCTTTATCAACCCAAACCACCCGTTGGTTTAAAGCTTGACGGCGTTCACAAATTTGTGCGCCATCCTTTATATTCAGGCACGTTGCTTTTCGTTTGGGGATTATTTTTCATTTTCCCCTTTCTAAATAATTTAATTGCTGTCGTGGTAATAACAGGATATGTTATCATAGGAATTAAGTTTGAAGAGAAAAAGCTTCTGAATGAATTTGGAGATGTATATAGAGAATATATTAGAAATGTTCCGGCACTTTTGCCTGCATTGAGCTACATTAATAGCAAAAAAAAAGGGCAGCCATTGGGCCACCCTTAAACATTTTGAAAATATCGATCTTAGCCGATTAATTTCACATTAACGGCATTCATGCCTTTTTGTCCATTTTGCAAGTCGAATTCTACACGGTCATTTTCTTTGATTTCATCTATCAAGCCGCTTGCATGTACAAATGTTTCCTTTGCGGAATCATCATGTTTGATAAAACCGAAGCCTTTTTCGCTGTTGAAAAATTTTACGGTTCCTGTTGTTTTGTTGTCCATTGTATTATTTGTTTAAAAAAAATTAGCCGCAAAGATAGTCTTTTTTAATTTACTAAATTCCTTGTGAAGGCGGCGATGTAAAAATTAGCCTTTTGTTATGAATAAGCGGGGTTGCATCCTGAAAAATTATGTGAGAAAACTTAAAAACTGCAAAATCAAATGGTTTGGGGCTTTTTATGTTGGCCTTCAATAAATTTAATTCAAAAACTCACGATTGAACTCACAATTTTGTGTGCTATTTCGTGATTCGTAGTTTTGAAAGATATAAAAGAAAGAAGAAAATATATTGAGAGGGGACTCCCCGGTTCTTAAAGCCTTAAAAGGCCTTGGATATAGGAAAATGAAAAGAAGATACAAACTGCTGTTATTGAATCGTAATATTTCCAAAATAATGTAACTTTTTTCCATAATTCTATAAAAGTGTTGTTAAGCAATAAAGTAACTTTGTGATTCAAATAAAAACTTTATCATTCACCGCAACATTACCAGAATGAACGATGTTACTTGCCTGGTTGTTGCAACGAACCAGTCAAATAGCGTATTTTTGCAAACGAATAAATGAGAAGAAACATCTCCATAAAACTAAAAGCCACCTTCCTTATTATAATATTCGGAATGAATATAATTATAGGTTTTGCGTGTGCTATGGGTGTGAACATGGGCTACAATGCTCATCACCATGAAAGTGAGGAGATGGAGCAGCAGAATGCAGTGCATTCGGTTTCCATTCATCACGGGGAAACATCAATATTAGGACATCACCATTCCACTAATGAAAGTAGTAAAGATGATTGCTGTAGTCACGGTGTTAAAGATCTTACTCTAGGAAGTAAAACAGTTCCTAATAAAATCAGCATCGTTCAGCCTGAGTTTTTTATTGCTTTCGTTGGAGCATATATAAATGCTGGTATTTTTTCTTACGCCAATACCGTTACGAACCCACACTCCTTCGCCCGAAGTTATCATCCTCCCATACCAGACATTCGCATAGCGATTCAGAGTTTTCAAATATGATTTAATGTTAGTTAGATCCAACATGAAATTTTTTTTCATGGAGGTAATTATTTCTATAACATTAAATCAAATGAAATGAAAAAGATATTTCTTATAGTTGCCATTTGCGCAATAGCATTAGTACAGCGAAGCTTTGCCCAGGACACATCAACCCAATCGCCATTTTCACCATTACTCCATTCTTACTTTGATATAAAAGATGCTTTGGTAGCAGGCAACGCCAACACAGCTTCCATGCAGGCTTCTGAATTTGTAAAGGCCGCTAAAAGTATGGAGAGTAAAGATTTTTCTGCAGATACCCGTGATGCATTAGTGAAAGATGCGGAAGCTATTTCTATAACGAAAGATATTAAAAGCCAGAGGGAATATTTCGCATCGTTCTCCACTAATATGGCCACATTAGCA
>JBBRSV010000038.1:0-34802 GCA_038245055.1 Chitinophagales bacterium
AACCTGGCGCAAAACGGGTGGTTTATTATAAGAAGTATATTGCCGGCTAACAAAACAGGTAAAGTATTATCGTGGTATGTTGAGCCCAATGCTATAGCAAATTGGAAAAGCAAACCCGTTATCGAATTTTCACAAGTTGGTTATAATCCGGGCCAGGAAAAAACAGCCGTCATTGAATTGGATAAAAATGATACGCCCTTAAAAACGGCAACATTATTCCAGGTAACTGCGGATGGGAAATATATAGAGAAGTTGAAAGGCAATGTAAAAGTTTGGGGCAGGTATTTACGCTACAATTATGCAAAGTTTGATTTCAGCTCGGTAAAAGATCCCGGGCTATATTTTATAAAATATGGCAACGAAAAAACAAATACATTTTCGATAGCCCCGAATGTGTATGATAATACATGGCATCCAACTTTGGATGTGTGGTTCCCGGTCCAAATGGATCACATGGAAGTAAATGAAGCCTATCGCGTATGGCTTGGTGCACCATTTTTAGATGATGCTTTACAAGCACCTACCAACTGGCAACACTTTGATGGTTACAGCATGGGCGCCTCAACGCAAACAAAATACAAACTTTACGAACGCATTCCCGGCCTGGCTGTTGGCGGCTGGTTTGATGCAGGCGATTTTGATATTCAAACAGGCTCGCACTGTGATGCTGTACTAAGTTTGGTTGATACCTGGGAGAAGTTTAAACTTACCCGCGATGAAACATTTGTCGACTATCCTAGCCGTTATGTTGACATTCACCGCCCGGATGGCAAGCCTGATATTTTACAGCAGATAGAACACGGTACACTGAACATGGTTGCGCAGGTAAAAAATATCGGCCACCCTGTAAGAGGTATTGTGGTGCCAAACCTGCACCAGTATCATCATTTAGGGGACGCCGTTGATGAAACAGACAACCATTTATATGATTCAACCTTAAAGCCATACGAAATAAAAGGTAATCGTAGCGGTACGTTAGATGACCGGTGGGCTTTCACGGAGCGTACCACCTTCCTCGATTATTATACCGCCGCTGCCTTAGCTGCTGCCAGCCGCGCCTTAAAAGGTTTTGATGATACACTGGCGGACCAAAGTTTATTTTATGCCAAACAATTATGGAACGAAGATGACAGCATTAGTAAAAACGATACATCAGGTTTTTCCAAAAGATTTGGTAACAGTCTTAAAATGTCTGCAGCATTACAACTCTATATCACCACAAAAGATGAGCAATATGCTACGGTATTTAAAAAGGCAGTTTGGCAGGCGCTGGATAGGTTTGTTCAATTTGGGATGGCCCCCGCATTACAGGCAGTTCCATATATGGATGGCGATTATAAAGAGAAATTAAGAGCGTACGTAGAAAAGTATAAAACGTTGTGTGATGATTACGCTAAACAAAATCCTTACGGCGTTCCCATCGCAACCGGCGGCTGGGGCGGCAGCGGTGGTGTAGTAAATTTTGCCACCACAAATTATTACGCTAATAAATTTTATCCTGATATTTTTCCTGCAGAATATGTATACAAAGGGTTGGATTATATTTATGGTTGTCATCCATATTCCAATATTTCTTTCGTTTCATCTGTAGGCACAAAATCTAAAAAAGTTACTTACGGCAACAACCGGGCAAACTTCAGCTTTATTGCCGATGGCATTGTCCCGGGCATTTTAGTCATCAAACCCGATTTTCCGGAAAATAAAGAAGACTGGCCATTTTTCTGGGGCGAAAATGAAGTGACTGTCGGCGGTTGCGCAAATTATATTTTTCTTGCGGCTGCAGCAGGTAACCTGGCTGCTGAAAAATAAAACCAGGAAGCGAATGAGCTGATATGCTCTATGCAACCTCAGTTCATTTTATGAAGTTTAGAGATGGATTTAATGCAAACACCCCTTAAAAATTTTCAAGGGGTGTTTGCATTAAAAAAAAATCAACCTGTTTAAATATATCGGTTCACAATATTTTCCATGTATTCCTGTCTGCCACTTTTAAGCGCGGGCTCTCCCGTTTCTATTGCATGTGCACGCAGGTCTTCCAGCGTTAACTTACCATTTTCAAACTCTTTTCCTTTGGCGCTATCAAAAGAAGCATAGCGATCTTTCCTGATCTTTTTATAATCTGATTTTTCAAGAATTGCATCAGCTGTAATTAAAGCCCTGGCGAAAGTATCCATACCACCAATGTGGGCATAAAACAAATCGGCCTGGTCACTGGATGAGCGACGGATTTTTGCATCGAAATTGATACCACCGCCTTTTAAGCCGCCTGCTTCCAAAAATACGAGCATGGCTTCTGTTAGTTCATTGATGTTGTTTGGAAACTGGTCTGTATCCCAGCCATTCTGGTAATCGCCGCGATTTGCATCTAGTGAGCCAAGCATGCCTGCGTCTGCAGCTACCTGCATTTCATGCTGGAAAGTGTGACCGGCCAGCGTGGCATGGTTTACTTCAATGTTAATTTTAAAATCATCCAGTAAATCATATTGACGCAGGAAGCCGATTACGGTTTCACAATCAAAATCATACTGATGTTTTGTAGGTTCCATCGGCTTCGGCTCAATGAGGAAAGTGCCTTTGAACCCGTTGCGGCGCGCATAATCTTTCGCCGTATGCAGAAAGCGGGCAAAATGCTCTTTCTCCCTTTTCATATTCGTATTCAACAACGTCATGTAGCCTTCGCGGCCACCCCAAAAAACATAGCCTTCACCACCTAATTCAATAGTTGCATCAATAGCTCCTTTTACCTGTGCTGCTGCGTGAGCCAATACTTTAAAGTCCGGGTTGGTAGAGGCTCCATTCATATAACGTGGATTGGAAAAAACATTGGCTGTGCCCCATAACAATTTTACGCCACTCTCCGCCTGTTTCTGCTTTGCGTATTCCACCAGGGCTTGCAGGCGCTTATCATTATCAGCAACATTTTCTGTATAGTCCACTACATCGATATCATGAAAGCAATAAAAAGGTAAATTCATTTTAGTAATGAATTCGAAGGCGGCATCCATTTTGTCTTTTGCCCTATTTATTGCATCGCTTTTTTTATTCCATTCAAATATGTGCGTACCCGGTCCAAAGGGATCGCTCCCTTCATTTACAAACGAATGCCAGTAAGCACAAGCAAAACGAAGGTGCTCCTTCAACGTTTTTCCGGCCACGACTTTGTTTTCATCATACCAGCGAAACGCCATCGGGTTATCGCTTTCCGGTCCTTCGTATTTCACCTGTCCCGATCCTTTGAAATACTCTTTGTCTCCTAAAACTAATTTCATACGCTTAATTTAAATTTATGTTTGATTAATCAATTTGCATAATACCAACAACCTTTTTTACAGGCGGCCGCAAGTTCCGATTTCGTTTCTTAAAATCTAAACGATCAATTTATTTTTATGTGTGAAAGCTTAATGGAATCAAGCAATAACCAATTTCGAAGTAAATAAATCTTTGCAAAATCTAAAAAACGCCGCCGTTTCAAAATCTAAAATATGGATTTATTTTATATAAGCAATCGGTTACAAATATTTTGCAGTTTTTTGTTACTGGTAATCCTCCATATTGTTTTGAAACAAAGACTTTTTCTTCTCGTTTTTTTTATTATTTCAAGATAAAGTTGCTGCATTTGCTTTAAGATATATTATATGCAACACAATGAAAACCAACCTAATGGATTATCTTAAATATGCTGAAATTTTATTTTCTAGTTTAGCCCGGTAAAATCGTTAAAAAAAGGGGTGTTGAACCACCCCTCCACTACTTGATATAGTTTGAGAAAAAAATTTCATGCAATCCTGTAATAACAAGCATTTATGCTGATTTATTCACCGACTTAAATAATATTTTTAATAAGTGTATAACTGAAAATTGTGCCCTAAGGTAAGTTGTTTTGTTTATAAAGCAACCGATTACAATATTTTTTTTATTTTTATAAAACCTAGTACTTTTTGGCGATATTACAGTCGAAATTTATAAACGTATTGTTGTTGAAATTGAAATATAACCTGGGTGGATGAGCGACGCAATTTTTGGACGAAAAATTTGAGTTGTATAGGTGTATATGTTTATAGGCGAATTTCCTGCGACGTCGGGCAACTCAGAGAACACAGGCTGAATAGGAATATTTTTCGCCCCGATTTAATTTGATAATTTATAGAATGAATGCTTGAGATATGAAAAAAAAGCTGTTGGAACTGTTTGTATTTTCTTTAGGCATGATAAATTATTCTAAAGCTCAATCCTTTATCTCCCAAACAAATAGCACTTCAGATTTTCCGCTGGTTACCACAGCACACGCTGCGCCAATTTATACAGATAGCCATGACGACTGGCTGGTGCACAAGGCAGCGTCATTATTACAAAACGATATCAAAATGATAACGGGAAGCAAACCTGAAACTACAACGCTGCTCCCCTCTTCTGAATATGTAATTATTATTGGAACCATCAACGGTTCCGCTATCATAAAACAACTCATCCGGGAAAAAAAATTGAACGTTGACAGCATCTGGGACAAGTGGGAAGCTTTCAAAATACAAACGGTAGCTCATCCCTTAGAAGGTGTAAAAGAAGCGCTGGTGATTATCGGGAGCGATAAGCGGGCTGCAGCTTACGGCGCGTTTGAATTATCACGGCAAATGGGCGTATCGCCCTGGTATTGGTGGGCAGATGTCCCGGTTAAAAAGAAAACATCAATGTATATAAAACGCGGAAGTTACACTTTTAAATCTCCTTCAGTAAAATACCGCGGCATCTTTATTAATGATGAAGCCCCGGCATTTTCGCGCTGGACAAAGGAAAAATTTGGCGGTGTAAATCACCTCGTGTATGAAAAGATGTTTGAATTATTATTACGCTTAAAAGCAAATTATTTATGGCCTGCTATGTGGGGCAACGCCTTTAACGACGACGATACTTTAAACCCTATACTTGCGAATCAATGGGGCATTGTAATGGGCACCTCCCATCATGAACCGATGTTGCGTGCACAACAGGAATGGAAGCGCTATGGCAAAGGCCAGTGGGATTATGATAGTAATAAGGTGGTGCTCGATTCCTTCTGGAAAAAAGGTATCGAAAGCATGGACCACCATGAAAGTATAGTAACCATTGGCATGCGCGGGGATGGTGATAAACCAATGACAGAAGGTACTGCGACTGGCTTATTGGAAAAGATTGTAGCAGACCAACGAAATATTATTGAGGAAGTAACTGGCAGGCCGGCCAGCAAAACCCCGCAAGATTGGGCTTTGTATAAAGAAGTACAGGATTATTATGATAGAGGTATGCGTGTACCCGATGACGTTACCTTATTATTATGCGATGATAACTGGGGCAATTTGCGCAAGCTGCCAAAACTTACTGATAAGGCCAGAAGCGGCGGTTATGGTATCTACTATCATTTCGATTATGTAGGTGGCCCAAGAAATTACAAATGGATCAACACAAATAATATAGCAAGGGTTTGGGAGCAAATGCATTTAGCCTATGAATATGACGTGCGGCAAATATGGATTGTAAATGTCGGCGATTTAAAACCCATGGAGTTTCCTATCTCTTTCTTTTTAGATTATGCCTGGAATACAAAAAAATGGAATGAGAATAACCTCGGGGAATATTACACGCAGTGGGCTTCCCAACAATTTGGGCCGGAGCATGCAAAAGAAATTGGCGACATCATTAAAGCGTATTCAAAAATTAACGCACGAAGAAAACCAGAATTGCTTGATGCAAATACTTACAGTTTCAATTATAAGGAATTAAACAGTGTAACCGAACATTGGAGTAAACTTTTGACGGAAGCTCTTAAGCTGAAAGCTTTGCTGCCGGCAGAATATAGAGATGCATACTTTCAATTAGTGCTGCATCCTGTAGCAGCCTCCGCTAATCTGCAAAATATGTATACGGCGGTAGCCTGGAATCATTTTTATGCGAAAGCCGGTGATACATTAGCAAACAAATTCGCTGATGAAGCAACACAGTTTTATACAAATGATTCATCAATTTCTGCTGAATATAACCAGTTGAATAATGGCAAGTGGAACCACATGATGGACCAAACGCATATTGGTTATACTTATTGGCAGGAGCCCCGCGTGCAAAAAATGCCGGAGGTAAAATACGTTTCAGCAGCAACTGCAACGTCATCTTTTGCCAAACATGATTCAGTGGAGATGAGTGCAAAATCTTTAATTCCGCGTAACACTACCGGAAATGTATTTTATGAATTAAACGGATATGTTTCCATAGAAGCCGCCGACTTCTCTGCTAAAAAAGATGCTGCGAATATTCATTGGAGAGTTATTCCAAACATTGGGCGCGATGGCGATGGTATTTCAACCTTCCCGGTTACTGCAGCAATACAAACTGTTAGCCCTGCTTCTCCCCGGCTTCAATATTATTTTTATTGTTATGATACGGGCGTAATAAAACTAAACACCTACTTCTCACCAACACTTAATTTTCACAATGATTCCACCGGGCTGCAATGCGCAATTTCAATTGATTGGGAAAAGCCGCAAATCATCTCCATTAATAAAGATGATAGAGACGGGCGAAAATGGAACCAATGGGTAGCCGATGATATCATCATTAAAACAACAAATCATGCAATCAATACAAAAGGAAAACACACAGTAAAATTTTGGATGATTAGCCCGGCCGTAATCCTGCAAAAAATAGTGCTTGATTTTGGCGGATTGAAACAAAGCTATCTTGGCCCGCAACAAACCATACTTAAATAAAAAAATATAATCTATGATTAAAAAAATCCCGCACAACGTGTATGCAGCAACCCTGATTTTAATAATAATGCTGGGATGTTTTGAAACATCTTTTGCGCAACGCACCTCTACGAATTCTTTAAAGCAAATTTTTACAAAAGATTTTTTGATAGGCACCGCAATAGACACGCGGGAAATTGAAGAAAGAGATACAGCCGCCGACAGGTTGATCAGGCAGCAATTTAATGCGGTAACGCCGGAAAATATTATGAAAGCGGAAATTATGGAGCCCGGCTGGGAAAAGTACAATTTTGAGTTTGCCGATAAATTGGTTGCGTTTGCTGCAAAAAATTATTTAAAAATAAATGCCCACAACCTCATTTGGCACAGCCAGCTGCCTTCCTTCATGCATCACATGCAGGATGTAGATTCGGTGCGTAAATATTTTGTACACCATATAAATACGGTTGCTGCGCGCTATGATGGCAAGGTGTATTCATGGGATGTGGTGAATGAGGCATTGAATGAAGATGGCACGATGCGTAACTCCATCTTTTTACAAAAACTCGGCGATGATTATGTGGTGGAAGCGTTTCGCCTGGCTCAAAAAGCAACACCTCATTCAAAATTGTACTATAATGATTATAACATTGAACAGCCAAAGAAACGAGCAGGAGCCATTGCCCTCATTAAAAAAATACAGGCGGCAGGTGTGCGTATTGACGGCGTAGGTATTCAAGGTCACTGGCGTGCTGATAAGGTACCGATGCAGGATATCGAAGAAAGCATTAAAGAGTTTTCTGCGCTTGGTATTGAAGTAATGTTTACCGAACTCGACCTGAGTGTGTTGCCGAACCCATGGGATAATGCCACAGCAGATGTAGGCCAAACCGCCACAGGAAGCGCAGAGATGAATCCGTATGTACAAGGGTTACCAGATTCTGTTTCTCAAATGCAGGCAAATGCCTATGCTGATTTATTTAAGCTTTTTTTGAAATATAAAAAGCATGTTAGCCGCGTTACTTTTTGGGGCGTTAACGATGGTCAATCCTGGCTCAACGGCTGGCCCATCCGCGGCCGCACAAACTATCCGTTATTGTTTGACAGAAATTTTCAACCCAAAACTGCATTTTACAGTGTAATTGCTACCGCCAAATAAATTAGAACTTAAACAGTCCCAACTACAACTATATGAGCACAGAAGAATTATCATTACCGGAAGAAAAAGCCGGCGCAGCAGTTGCCAGTAAACTCGCCGCAGCCCCGCAAAATTTATCTGTACTCGAGAAGGTTGGGTACAGCCTTGGTGACCTGGCAGCGAACCTTGTTTTTCAAACATTGGTAACCTACCTGGCTTATTTTTACACCGATATTTATGGACTGAAGCCCGAGCATGCATCCATCCTTATACTAACGGTGGGTCTCGTGGCCGGCTTTGGGTTTAATCCAATTATCGGCGCGCTGGCAGACCGCACAAATTCAAGATGGGGCAAATTCCGGCCCTGGATTTTATTCACGGCAATACCACTCGGTGTTATCGCTTTGCTCGCCTTTAGCACGCCAAATTTCTCTTACCAGGGAAAAGTTATTTATGCCGTTGTAACTTATACTTTTTTATTATTTTTCTATGCAGCCAATAACCTTCCCTACTCTGCGCTCAGTGGTGTTATTACCGGCGATATGGGTGAGCGTAACAGCTTATCATCTTACCGCTTCGTTGCGGTGATGTTTGCACAATTTTTTGTGCAGGTATTTATGCTGGCGATTATTGAATCTGCGGGCCATGGAGATAAATCGCAGGGCATTGAAAAAGTAATGACGTGGCTCGCCATCATCGGCACTGTTATGCTGGTGATAACTTTTTTAACGACCAAAGAACGCATCATTCCAAAGCCTGAACAAAAATCCAGTGTAACAGAAGATCTATCAGATCTGTTTAAAAATAAACCCTGGGTAATAATGCTGGTGCTTACCACACTCGTGTTCATCACGCTTGCTATGAAGGGGGGTTCCTATGTTTACTATTTTAATAACTATGTTGATCGCGCAAGTCTTACTGTTTTTGTACAACCGATCGTTCATTTTTTATCCGGCATCGGGCTTAACTTTTTCGGGGAAGACCCGGTATCAGCAGGCTTTGGTTTATTTAATGCCGGTGGAATTATTTTTATGATTGTTGGCATCACTCTCTCGAAAAGATTTGCAGATAAATATGGAAAACGGGATGTATTTGGAACTTGTTTATTTATATCGACCCTTTTTATTCTGGCATTCATTCTATTTCCATCAACTTCAGTTGGGTTGATGTTTGGATCCCAAATTTTACACGGTTTTTTTTATGGGTTAACTATACCCTTGCTGTGGGCAATGATTGCTGATGTGGCAGATTATAGTGAATTAAAAAACAACCGTCGGGCTACCGCAATAATTTTTTCTGCCATGATGGTTGGCTTAAAAGTAGGACTGAGTCTGGGCAGCGCGATACTCACCTGGATTCTTGGTTTATATCATTATATTCCTAACAGCAATGTACAATCGCCGGAAGCCGTGCATGGCACTAAGTTACTGGTGAGTGTCTACCCCGCCATTCCGTTTTTAATTGGAGCCGGTTTAATGTTTTTCTATTCCATCAACAAAAAAATGGAGGTGCGCCTTGAAAGGGAATTAAAAATAAAAAGAATTAAATAAGTTATCGAAAAATTAAATGAAGTGCCGGTTTAAACCGAAAAAATGTTCGAATGAATAATAGATCATCAGCTTTTGCTACAACATAATTATCATCCAGCCTGCAATTGAAAAACAGGACATTAAATTTCTCTTATGCCTGAAGAAAGTGTTGAACATATCAATTTCGATGATTTAAATAAACGGGCGATTTCGCAACCGTTAGTAACAGATATTTACACAGCTGATCCTTCGGCACACGTATTCGATGGAAAAATTTATATCTATCCTTCTCATGATATTGATGCCGGTGAAGCATTTGATGATCTCGGCAGTCATTTCGCTATGGAAGATTATCACGTAATTTTAATGGATACGCCGTACAGTGAGGCAAAAGATAACGGTGTTGCCCTACACGTAAATGATGTACCGTGGGCTGAAAAGCAAATGTGGGCGCCGGATGCTAATGAAAAAGATGGACAGTATTATATGTTTTTTCCCGCAAAGGATTACGATGGAATTTTCCGGATTGGTGTTGCCACCGGCACTTCACCAGTCGGGCCATTTAACGCTGAACCGGAAGCGATTAAAGGTAGTTTTTCAATAGATCCTGCTGTTTTTAAAGATGATGATGGAAGTTATTTTATGTACTTCGGCGGCATTTGGGGTGGACAGCTACAACGCTGGAGAAACCGACATTTTAACGATGAAGAAAGTGACAGTCCTGCAGCGCATTTGCCTACAGATGAAGAACCGGCTTTATGCGCGAAGGTGGCAAGACTTACTGATAATTTACTAGGATTTGCCGAAGAAATAAAAGACGTTGTTATTCTTGATGAAGATGGTAAACAATTATTACAAGGCGATACCGAACGGCGTTTTTTTGAAGCTGCCTGGATGCACAAATACAAAGGAAAATATTACTTCTCCTACTCCACCGGCGACACGCATTTTGTTTGTTATGCCATCGCCGATAATCTTTATGGCCCTTTCACCTACGCAGGCAGAATTTTAAATCCTGTGGTGGGCTGGACATCGCATCACTCGATTGTTGAGTTTAAAAATGAATGGTATTTGTTTTACCACGACAGCAGCTTAAGTAAAGGCGTAACGCATTTAAGAAGTATTAAGGTTGCAAAAATTGAATATGATGGAAATGGTTTTATCAAAACGATTAATCCTTATAACGATGCGAAATAATTTACGCTAACAGAAGCTTCATAAATTATACATGAATTGAAAAAAATTAGTATTGCTTTATTCTTGATTTTTATTTCCGCTTTTAATTTCAGCGCTTATAGCCAGGCAACCTATTCTAATCCAATACTGGAAGGCTTCTATCCTGATCCAAGTATTTGTCGCGTTGGCAATGATTATTACCTCGTGAATTCATCTTTTTCTTATTTCCCCGGGTTACCCATTTTCCATAGCACCGATTTGGTAAGCTGGCATCAAATCGGTAATGCGATCAACAGAAACAGCCAGTTAAAATTAGGAAAAGGCGGTGTTTCCCGCGGGCTGTTTGCACCAACCATCCGCTACCACGCGGGCCTGTTTTATATTATTTGCACTAACGTTAGTGAGGGTGGCAATTTTATCATCACAGCTAAAAATGCAAAAGGGCCATGGAGCGAGCCGATATTTACCCCGAAGGTGGAAGGAATCGACCCCTCGTTATTTTTTGATGATAACGGGAAAGTCTATATCACCTACAACAGTAATCCACCGGAAAATAAATCTTTGTATGAAGGCCATAGAACGATTCGTTTAATTGAATACGACTTGCAAAAAAAGGAAACCATTGGCGATAACAGCATTATTGTAAATGGTGGAACGGATATTTCCAAACATCCAATATGGATTGAAGGTCCGCACCTTTATAAAATTAATGACTGGTATTATTTAATGTGCGCTGAAGGTGGCACGGCGTACGAACATTCAGAAGTAATATTTAAAAGTAGAAATATAAACGGGCCGTACGAATCTTATAAATCAAATCCAATACTTACACAAAGAGATCTAGATACCGCGGGAAAAAATCCCATCACATCTACAGGTCATGCAGATTTGGTAGAAACGCCGGAAGGAAAATGGTATGCAGTATTTCTTGGCTGCCGTCCGTATGCAGAAAATTATTACAACACCGGAAGAGAAACTTTTATGGCTCCCGTATCTTGGAAAGATGGCTGGCCCGTTATCATTCCGCACCAGGCGGCAGTTAAGTATCATTACCCGGTGCCTTTCGCCTCTACAAAAAAAGTAAATAATGCCTTTAGCGGCAACTACACTTTTAGAGATGATTTTACTAAAAACAACCTCAATGAGCGCTTCGTATTTTTAAGAAATCCTACAAATAATTTATACAATATTAGCAAAGGTTTTCTTGAATTGCCCTTAAAGCCTGTGGCAGTTTCTGATCAGGAAAACCCGGCTTTCGTTGGCTTCCGGCAGGCAAATTTAAAATGTTATGCAGCCATAAGTTTATCATTTTCTCCCGGACAAAACGAAGACAAAGCTGGCCTGTTAGTTTTTCAAAATGAGCGATATTATTACTTCCTGTGTAAAGCATTAAAAGAAGGAAAACCGGTTGTGGAGTTGTATAAATCTGCCTCAGAAAAAAATCAAAAAGAAACGCTTCTTATCTCGCAAGGGCTGCAATCCAATAAACCGTTGCGGTTAAAAATCCAGGCAAACAATGCCGACTATTCTTTTTATTATGCCGAAGGCAACGACGCATGGAAATTGTTGAAGAATCAGGTTGACGGCACATATTTAAGTACACAAACTGCCGGAGGCTTTGTTGGCTGCATGTTCTCGCTATATGCCACGTCCAACGGATCAACAACAAAAAATAAAGCGCTGTATAACTGGTTTGAATATAAGGGGGACGGTACCATTTTTAAAACTTCGCCTAAATAATTATGAAAAATCCATTTTTGCTACTACTAACGGTGTTGCTTACACTAAAATCAATTGGCCAAACAGGGGAAGTGATCCTCAAGGGTTCGCAAACAAAAACTTTTACTTCGAATATTGTAAGAGGCCAGGAATATGTGCTGCAGGTTTCCTTGCCAGCAGGTTATGAAAATAGCAGTAAAAAATACTCGGTTGTTTACCTCATGGATTCGCAATGGGACTTTCAATTATTAACCGCTTTATATGGTGAGCAATATTTCGATGGCTTTATTCCTGAAGCAATAATTGTTGGCATTACCTGGGGCGGTCAGAATCCCAATGCTGATAGCCTGCGTGCACGCGATTATACACCTACCCGTGAAAGCCGTTTGCCTCAAAGCGGTGGCGCAAATAATTTTCTCTCCGTTATAAAAAATGAAGTGTTTCCCCTGGTTGAAAAAACGTACCGGGTTGATGCGAATGACAGGAGCCTGGTGGGTTGTTCTCTTGGCGGTTTGTTTGCGATGTACACGTTATTTACCCAGCCTGCCATGTTTCATCGCTATGTTGCTGCAAGTCCTGCCTTTACGTGGGATAACAATGTACTTTACAAATATGAAAAGGAATACCATGCGAAGACTTCTAATCCGCCAGCTAAATTATTTATGTGTGTAGGTGGCGTGGAGTTAAGCGTTCCTGAATTTAAGAAGTTAACTCAATTCTTAAACAACCGCAATTATTCAAACCTTGAAATTGAAAGCCGCGTGTTGGAGAACACTGGCCATTCGGGTACAAAAGGTATCGGTTATGAAAAAGGGTTGCAGTTTATTTTCAAGCGTCCTTCATTGCATGTATTATCCCAAATATTACAACAGTACAATGGCTTGTATAAATTGAGTGATGGGATGGAGGTAACAATTAAAGACGTGAATAATTCACTTACAGCTACTGCAGGCAGTAATACATTTACTTTATTTGCTGCATCTGAAACAGATTTTTATCTTACTTCCTACTTCTTTAATATGCATTTTTTAAAAGATGAAAAAGGACATGTTTCCGGCTTTGAACTGGCGCGTTATGGTTCCACTCTATCAGCTCGAAAGATTAAATAATATCACCATGAAATTCACCAGGAAATTCTACACACTTTGCATTTGTTTAATCGCATCTTATAATTCCGATGCACAAATAAAATTACCTCAACTCATTAGAGACAGCATGATCCTCCAAAGAGACAAAAAAATAAATATATGGGGATGTGCTTCAAAAGAGGAAAAAGTCAGCATAAAATTTAATGGTAAAACATACAAGACAAAAACTGCCAACGATGGAAAATGGAAAGTTCAACTATCACCTGCGAGAGCCGGTGGCCCCTACTCCATGCAAATTTCCGGCAAAAATAAAATTACACTACATGATATTTTGATAGGTGATGTTTGGCTTTGCGCCGGTCAATCTAATATGGAACATCAAATGAATTTACATGCTGTGAATTATGCAGCTGAAATCGCAAGCGCAGATTTTTCCGCGATAAGGCAATTTGAAGTTCCAAACGTAACCAACCTGGTAAGTCCGCAAAACGATGTGCAGAGCGGTTCCTGGAAATGGGCTGATTCAAGTAATGTGCGGGATTTTTAGCAGTACAGCAGAGAAATTAGCTTAAATCTTTTGCCATTCAATTTTGATTGTGCATGCTTGTTTGTAAAAAGAAAAATATGAAAAAATATTTACTGGTTCTCTTTGTTTTCTTATTAAGTAAAGAATTAGTGCAAGCTCAACACGCTGCTAAAAAAAATAAAGCTTCATTTTATTCCGGTGTGTACCCGAATGTTTTTCTCAAAGCCGGCTATCTTCAAAAAGATATTGATGCAAAAGTTGATAGAGCTTATCATGATTTATTTGAAGGAACTAATAAAATATATTTTGAAGCGGGCGATTCGATGGCCTATGTATCCGACATTAAAAATCATGATGCAAGAACAGAAGGTCTCTCCTACGGCATGATGATAGCCGTACAATTAAATAAAAAAGAAGTTTTTGATAAAATATGGCAATGGTCAAAAAAATATTTGCAACATCATGAAGGCCCGCTGAAAGGTTATTTTGCCTGGAGCATCAACCCGGCTACCATGAAGAAAAATTCTGAAGGGCCGGCCTCCGATGGCGAGTTATATTTTATTACGAGTTTATTATTTGCTTCCAACCGCTGGGGCAATAATAGTGGTATCGATTATTATAAAGATGCACGATATATACTGGATAATATGTGGGCGAAAGATGGAACAGGTGGCGTTTGTAATCTCATCAACACTACTTACAAACAAATCACTTTTGTTCCGGCAAGAGATGGTTGCAACTGGACAGATCCTTCTTATCATGTGCCTGCTTTTCTTGAAGCATGGGCATTGTATGCAAAAGATGGACACGAACAATTTTACAAAGAATGTGCAGATAGTTCCCGGGCTTTCTTACACAAGGCATGTAATCCTATAACAGGTCTTAATTATGATTATACTGAATTTAATGGCTTGCCACATAATACACGCTGGATTCCTGATGCATTCCGGTATGATTCCTGGCGTGTGCCTATGAATATTTCAATGGACTATAACTGGTTTGGTAAGGATAAAAAATGGAAGGAGAATTATGCAAAGCATTTACAAAGGTTTTTGCAATCAAAAGGTATTGATACTTTCAAAGATCAATTCAATCCTGATGGATCAACACCAGATTCCATTTTACAAGCGGGCGGTTTTAAAAAACTGAGGCACTCTCTCGGGCTTGTTGCTACATCGGCAACAACGGAATTGATTCATAAAAATAATTTTGCTTTCGTACATCAACTATGGAAGGCCAAACTGGAACCTTACAGTGATGGCTATTTTGATCCGTACTATGATGGCTTGTTGTACTTGTTCAGCCTGCTGCACCTCAGCGGAAAGTACCAGTTGATTCAACCGGCTGCACGTTAAGTGTTGACGAAGATCAACTAATTGGATACCCATAACAAGTGGGACAAGAAATGATGTTTTCGTTTAAAACAATTTAAAAAAAATTGCTTTTGATGTAGCGCACAAGATTTATGTGAAGCTTACTTTGGTGAACTGTTTAAAATGAATAATTGAATTGTGGTGAATACATTTTTTTGAATGCACAATTAACTGTTACTTTTTTTGTTATAGCTTTACATGTATTACAAAATTTTAATCGATTGTAATGATAAAGAGTAAAGATGTCACCATTTATGATCTTGCAGCAGCGTTAAATGTATCCTCAGCTACTATTAGCAGGGCATTAAAAGATGATCCTTCTGTAAAAAAAAGTACAAAAAAAAAGATATTCGAACTGGCCGAGCAAATGGGTTATCGCACCAATCATTTTGCCAGGAACCTTCGGCAAAAACAAACCAAGACCATTGGTATCATTGTACACGAACTGAAAAGCACTTTTATCACTTCGGTATTATCCGGTGTAGAAAAGGTAACTGCCGAGGCTGGGTATGATCTTATCATTGCTCACTCTTCTGAAAATCTTAAGAAAGAAATATCCAACGTTAAAAATCTTTTTGATAAAAGAGTTGATGGATTAATTGCCTCGCTTTCATTTGAAACAGACAACCTGGATCATTTTCAATCATTTATTGAAAGAGGCGTGCCGGTAATATTTTTTGATCGTGTAGAGCAGGATGGAAATAATACCGTTGTAATTATTGATAATATTAAATGCGGTTACCAGGCTACCCAACATCTTATTGAGCAGGGATGTAAAAGAATTGCTCATGTAACGGCCCCGCTTAGACGAAATGTTTATGCCCTGCGCCTTAAAGGCTATCGCGATGCCCTTTATGATAACAACATGGCTTATGACGAAAACCTTTTGATCGTAAAAGATCTTAGTGAAACAGCAGGCGTTGAAGCTGCCCTGGAAATTATGAAATTGAAACCAATGCCTGACGGGGTTTTTATTACTAATGATTTTGTTGCTGCAGTTTGTATTCGTACTTTAAAAGAACATGGAGTAACAATACCCGAAGATATTGCTGTGGTTGGGTTTAATAACGATGCCATCGGAAAACTCATAGAACCTACATTGACTACCATCAACTATCCCGGGGTTGATATGGGAGAAATTGCGGCAAGAAACCTGGTAAATCATTTAAAAGGGCTGAGTAATATTAGTCATACAAATACCATCATTGTTCGAACAGAACTGATCATCCGCAATTCTTCCTTAAAAAGGAGGCTTACCAAATATAATTGATAGAGCTCCGTATTTTTGAATTCCATGCACGAATAGTTTTAGTTAAAACGGAATTATCGAAACTTCTTACCATCATCCTAAAATTTGCAGCATTACGGCGTTCATCATTCGGAACCTGTTCTTCGGTCCCTATTAATTTCATACTTGCTATTGCAGATGGATTATCCTGCAAAAGGCTCCATCCTTCCGGCGAAGTTTTACTGTCTTTAAATATCCGGTTTCGTAGCAGTTCTGCATATAGCCCACCGTCATAAGAATGATTGATTTCTTCTGTCATCAATCCATACAACATGGGGCTAACGTTAGTATTTGCATTAGTCAGATTTAAAGTTATCAAAGGTGTTTGAGAAAAGGTGCGGGTAATGCCAAGACCTGATGCAATTAACAACATCAAACGAAGTTTTTTAACTATATTTTGTTTCATAATAGGTATTATTTAAATAACAATTGTACAAAATTGTACAAATCATTCCTCCATACCGGCCACGTGTGTCCGCCGGGATATTCGTAATATGTATGTTTAATTTTTAGTTCATCTAATTTGCCCAGCATAATTTTTCCGTTCTTATAAGCTATATCTTCAGGGCCTCCTTCCGAAAACCAAAACACTTTCAGGTTGTTGTTAATTTTATCAGCATTATCTTTTAAAAAAGCATATTCTGCATCTGCTGTTTTATTCATCATTGGCACTATCCAGCCTGAACTAAATACACCGAGATAAGCAAACATATCTGTGTTATTAACACCGATATAAAGCGTATGTATCCCGCCGAGCGATAAGCCCGCAAGCCCACGGCTATTGGCATCTGCTTTCGCACGATAATTTTTTTCAACAAAAGGGATGATGACTTTCTTCATTTCGTTTTCAAACAGCTTCATTCCATTTTCTATTGCATCTGCGTTAAAGCCACCCGCGGCAACATTAGCATCCGGCATTACAAGCAACATTGGTTTTGCTTTTCCTTCTGCGATAAGATTATCTAAAATTAAATTTGCTTTTCCCTGCATTGCCCATCCTCTTTCATCTTCGCCGCCTCCATGTAAAATGTATAAAACAGGATATTTTGTATCGGTATTTTCATCGTAACCAGGTGGCGTATATATGTATAATTGCCTCCATGAATTGGTAACAGTAGAAAAATAATTTTTGATGCGAATATCACCGTGAGGTACATTATTAAGTGCATAATAACGGCCACCCATAAACGGTATTTCAATACCGCTGGCCATTCTTCCCATACCATAAAATGTTTCGCTGGCGGGGTCTGCAACGGCCACACCATCTATCAGCAAAGAATAATAATGAAATCCTTCGCTGATAGAATCAGTGATGGTTTCCCATATACCCTGGCTATTTTTTACCATATCATATTTTTTCACAAGCTCAATTTGTACTTTTTGTGCATCAGGCGCTTTCACCTGGAATATTACGCGATGATCAGTCAATATCTGCGGATAGCTTGTACCACGGATATTAGTTGCTGCAGGTGCGCCAACTACGGGATATTTTGAAAATGTGGACGTATCAACGGGCTTAAAAATTAATTGAGAAAACATATACAAACCGTTTTTCCAAACCTTGAATTCATGAAACCCAGGTTCTATGTAATATATATGCGGCACATTATTTTTAAGAAGATAATCATGAGTTCTTTTGCTAAAGCCAATTAAACCGTCGCTGGCCCCGCATGATATCCAAAGCAATTTCAATTCGTTTCTTGCTTTCGCGGAATTAGGTACCAACTCTTCCGGCATTTTTGTGTTAGGAGCAGCAGAGAAAGCTCCTATCCAGGCGAACTTATCCAGGTTATCCAAACCAAAATTCAATGATTGTCCGCCACCCATGGAAAGCCCGGCGATCGCACGATGTTCCCGGTCAATATAAACAGGATAATGTTTTTGAATGTAGGGAATCAGGTCATTTAATAAATCCTTTTCAAATGTAGCGAAGGCAGCAACCTTAGCGCTGTCGAAAATATTTCCTATTGCCCTGTCATCTTTCATGGCTCTGCCATTGGGCATTACAACTATCATTGGCTCAACCTTGCCCTGCGCATAAAGATTGTCTAAAATCACTTCCGGATGTCCACCGTTAAGCCATTCTTTTTCATCACCACCGATGCCATGTAAAAGATATAAAACAGGATATTTTTTCCTTTTAGAATAGCCGGGTGGCATATAAATTAATGCCCAACGGGTAGTACCAACCGTTGTTGATTTATAACTGATCGTATCAATTTCTCCATGGGGCACATCTGTACGCAACGTATCAAATCCTGGCGGGGCTTGCTGCATAATTTCCTGTGCATTTGCCGCATAATTAAATGTAAAAACTATTGCAATAAAAGAAAATATGTATTTCATATTTTGAATTTTCATATTGTTTTTAAAATTATTTTATTAACAAGAAAAGTTGATTCACTTTAATGAACAAATAAACATCTTGTCATAATGAAAGTGCCCGTGTGAAATTTGCAGCAATCTGTTTTATTTGATAGCTCTACCGAACAGCGTGTTTGGTTTACTTGATACGATAATTTCTTGTTGAACCTTATTCAAGATAAACGCTTACCATTTTGTTTCAAATAAGCGCCTTTAAAAAATAATAATATCAACTTGTTTTTGCAATCATTGAATTAAGCAACCGGCAACTTCTTTTATAATAAATGTCGACTATACACTTATTGTGCTAAATTAAAGGTATTTTTTTAAATGTAATCGCACTATTTCCTACTTTGGTCTTATACAGTTTTTTGGTAACTGATAAATCTTTTAAGGAAAATTGATTTTATGAGCATCCTCTTAGTAGTTAGGAGCATGCTGTTACACGCAAAAGCTTCAATGGTTTAAAAAAGAAGTTTTTAGTTTTGGAAGAATCCGTCATGTAAATTTAATTAATAACAATTGATCATTAAATAAACGGGACGAAATATAATGTCTGAATAATAACCTCCAAGAAGGAATTCGAATATTCACAAGATGTTAATAGGTACGCTCTAAAAATATTCCGTGGCATCATTACTAATAAACGGTTCTTTGCTTGCTATTAATTGTTATTTCAAAGGCAATAATTTGGGCATTTTTTGAGTTGAGTAGTGCTATCTTTACTTTGATGCGCAATCGCAGTTGACAGGAAATAGAACGCCTGTGTTAAAACCATGTGGTGGCAATATTCGTAATTGTGAATACGTTTTCAATAACACTTTCAACCCCATGCGATTAATTTTACCTTTTTTTTTTATTTCCATTTGCCTGTCCTCTTATGCCGATGGACCTTATAAAAAAGGAGATGTCATTAAAAATTTTGCGGCGCAAAAAATATTAAATTCCCACTCCTCATCAGGTTCTTTCAATTCACTTAAAAAAAATATTACAATTATTGATTTCTTTGGAACCTGGTGCATTCCATGCATTCGGGCACTTCCTGTTTTAGACAAATTAGAAAAAAAATATCCTGATCAATTGGCAGTGATACTGATATCTGTTGAAAAACAAGAGCAGCTAGATAAATTTTTAGCAGCGAGGAAAGATCTTTCGTTTCCAATTATTATCGACGGGGATAATGCCATCACCAATTTATTTCAGCCGCCATCTTTTCCCTATACGGTGGTGGTGGATGATAATAACCAAATCATTGCTATCACTGAGGCATCTCAAATCACTGATGAAAAAATAAACTTATGGCTTGCTCAAAAAAAATCAAATATATTGCCGCAAGCACAAACAATTGCTGAACCGGTTAATAATTTGCCATTGAACGATTTAAACAAAGCGACCACTTCGTTAAACGAATTATCACAGCAGTTTATTTATGCTGCGAAAACCGGTAATGAAACTACGTTGCTTTTAGATCGCTTAAGAAACGTTAACTACGATAGCCTAAAAAATGAACTGGCGACAGATGCAGAGAAGAAGGCATTTTGGATTAATTTATATAACGGCTATACGCAATTATTTTTGAAGAAAGATCCGGAAAAATACAAGAACAGGAATAAATTTTTTAAAGCGATGCAGATAGAAATTGCGGGGAAAAAATTTAGCCTGGATGAAATTGAACATGATATACTAAGGCGCTCAAAAATAAAATGGAGCCTTGGGTATTTAAACAAAATCTTTCCTGGCAAAAGAGCAAAAGAGTTGAGAGTTGAACAATTGGATTACCGCATTCACTTCGCTTTAAATTGCGGCGCAAAAAGTTGCCCGCCCATTGCATTTTATAAAAATGCAACTTTGAACGCACAGTTGGATGTTGCCGCAAACTCCTATCTCACGAGTGAATCAGAATACAATGCTGAAAAGAATACATTGAAATTGCCCGCTATTATGGGCTGGTTCAGGCATGATTTTAAAGGAAAAAAGAATATGTTGCTGCTTGTTAAGAAATACAACATCGTCCCTGAAGATAAGTTCCCTTGCATT
This sequence comes from Chitinophagales bacterium, assembly GCA_038245055.1. GTDB lineage: Bacteria > Bacteroidota > Bacteroidia > Chitinophagales > Chitinophagaceae > Ginsengibacter. The sequence goes on from JBBRSV010000038.1 coordinate 20,952, forward strand.
TCATTTAAAAAATATGATTGGAGTATTTATTTGCAAAATTATAAAAACTAATCCCATGTCAAATCATTATTATAACGCTGAAGACCTTTCAAAATTTGGCAATATTGGCGAGTATCAAAAAGAACTGGCTGATAAATTTTTCGAATGGTATGGCGCAGCTTTCGCAGATGGCGCATTATCTGCAAAAGAAAAATCTTTAATTGCCCTGGCGGTTGCACATGCGGTTCAATGCCCTTATTGTATTGATGCCTATAGCAGCGATGCCTATGAAAAAGGTTATAGCGAAGCTCAAATGATGGAAGCGGTTCACATTGCTGCAGCAATAAGAGGTGGCGCCACATTGGTTCACGGCGTACAAATGATGAATAAGGTGAAGGAAATTGCCATGTAAAAAATTGATATGAAATCACTACTCGCACAGCACAATAAACTTTCGGATGCACAGGAACAACTTGAAATATTGACGCATGGCGTTAGTGAAGACAATAATTTCAGCCTTGTTCCTTTTCAACAGAAACTGGAAGAGATTGGCTTGTATCCGTTAAACGCTAACAATGTTGAAGTGTTCCAGGTTAACGTTGGAAAAATGTGCAACCAGGTTTGCAAACATTGCCATGTAGATGCTGGTCCGGATCGTAAAGAGATTATGACCAATACAACAATGCAACATTGTATTGATGTCATCAAAAATAATCCTTCACTGAAGACTGTCGATCTAACTGGGGGCGCACCTGAAATGAATCCTGATTTTAGATGGTTCGTAGAAGAAATTAAAAAGGCAAACCCGGGCATCCATATTATTGTAAGATGCAACCTCACCATCATCAGGGCCAATAAAAAATACTACACGCTGCCGGAGTTTTACAAAAAGCATCATATTGAAGTGGTTTCATCTTTACCATTTTATACCAAAGACAGGACCGACCGCCAGCGCGGCGATGGCGTGTTCGAAGATTCTATTATTGCATTACAAATGCTGAATGCATTGGGTTATGGTGTTGAAGGAAGTGATTTGCAATTGAATTTGGTGTATAATCCTGCAGGCGCATTTCTGCCGCCTTCCCAATCATCATTAGAAAAAGAATATAAAGACTCACTCAAAAAAGATTTTGGGATTGTTTTCAATAATTTATATGCCATTACCAACTTGCCGATTAGCCGGTATTTGGATTATTTATTACAGAGTGGCAATTATGAAAAATATATGGAGAAGCTGGTCAACGCTTTTAACCCGGCAGCGGCCTTAAATGTAATGTGCCGCAATACAGTGTCAATCGGGTGGGACGGATTTTTATATGATTGCGATTTTAACCAGATGCTTGAATTAAAAGTTGATGTGAAAGGGAAGCATATAAAAGACTATGATCAAAATGAGCTTAACAACCGGTCAATTGTTATAAATCAGCATTGTTACGGTTGCACTGCCGGTGCAGGAAGCAGCTGCGGAGGCGCGGTAGCCCAATAACTATTTATCAGCAATAGCAATTATAGTAATGACTATTACAAAAAAAATTGTAGCCGAATTTACAGGTACTTACATACTTATTTTTTGTGGAACAGGCGCGGTTGTCATTGACCAGGTTACTAAGGGTACAGTTACACATGTAGGCGTGTCCGTTACCTTTGGTCTCGTTGTTATGAGCCTCATCTATGCGCTTGGCGATATTTCGGGTGCGCATATGAACCCTGACGTTAGTATTGCTTTTTTTGTTGCCAAAAGATTTTCTATAAAACAATTATTGCTATACATTTTCAGCCTGGTAGCTGGCGCAGTTGTCGCAAGTTTTACATTAAAACTCTTATTCCCCACGAACGAATTACCTGGAGCTACGTTGCCTGCAGGAAGCGATTTGCAGTCCTTTATTTTAGAATTATTACTCATCTTCTTTTTGATGTTTGTTATTATTAATGTAGCCACAGGCAGTAAAGAAGTGGGCATTTTTGCCGGGCTTGCCATTGGCTCTGTTGTATTACTGGAAGCGATGTTCGCCGGTCCTATATGCGGAGCATCTATGAATCCGGCTAGATCAATAGGGCCAGCATTGTTATCTATGCATTTGGAACATCTTTGGATATATCTAACAGCGCCGGTTATTGGCGCTGTATTGTCAATCTTCTTATAGAATTTTTTAAAAAAATAAAATCAAATTATGAATACTACTTATTTAGAAACCACACGTAACGTATATAAAGAAGCAGCAGAAAATCCTAACATAGGCCTTTGTTGCACCACAACCCCGGTGTGGCAATTACCAGGCCTTGAAATGCCTAAGAGAATGCTTGAAATGAACTATGGTTGCGGCTCTACAGTAAATCCCCGCGACCTGGTGAAAAATCCGCGCATATTGTATGTAGGCGTTGGCGGTGGAATGGAATTATTGCAATTCGCTTATTTCAGCAGGCAGGTGGCCGGCGTTACCGGTATAGATGTTGTTGATGAAATGCTGGAAGCAAGTAAGCAAAATTTTATAGAAGCAGAAAAGCTAAATCCATGGTTTCATTCAGAATTTGTAAAGTTAAAAAAAGGCGATGCGTTGAACTTGCCCGTGGAAGATAACAGCGTTGATGTCGCAGCGCAAAATTGCCTGTTCAATATTTTTAAAGAAGAAGAATTAAAACAAGCGCTAAAAGAAATGTATCGTGTGTTGAAACCAGGAGGACGGTTGGTCTTAAGCGATCCAACCTGCGAAACCGAAATGCCCCAGGCATTAAAAGATGATGAACGTTTACGCGCTTTATGTTTAAGCGGAGCATTGCCATTAAAAGAATATATCAAAATGATTACCGACATTGGCTTTGGCACAGTTGAAATAAGAGCCAAAAGGCCTTACCGCATACTTGATCCTAAAAAATATGATACCGATAAACTGATCTATATAGAAAGTGTGGAAGTGTGCGCGATTAAAGATCCTATGCCTGCCGATGGCCCTTGCGTATTCACAGGTAAAACGGCCATTTATTTTGGTAGTGACGATCAGTTTGATGATGATAAAGGGCATATAATGTTACCCAACCAACCGTTAGCAGTATGCGATAAAACGGGCGGCAATCTTGCAAAGCTTGGCCGCGATGATATATTTATTTCTGAGTCTACTTATTTTTATGATGGCGGTGGTTATTGCTGATGATGGAGTTTTCAAATAATGTCAATTAAAAACATACCCGGGTTAATTGAATGAAAAATGCTTTGATCATATTTGTACGCAATCCTGAATTGGGGAAAGTGAAGACCAGGCTTGCCGAAACAATTGGCAATGAAAAAGCGCTTTGTATTTATGAAGAATTATTACAACATACTTTTGAAATTACATTGGCAGTTGAAACATCCAAATATATTTTTTATGTTGATAAAATACAAGAGGAAGATCTTTGGAACGCCCATGGATTTTTTAAAATTTTGCAAGAGGATGGAAATCTTGGATACAAAATGGAAACTGCTTTTGCATTTCTTTTTAGTGAAGGATATGAAAGTGTTGTAATTATTGGCAGCGATTGCTTTGAGCTGACAACGGAAATTATTGACCAGGCATTTTATGTATTGCAAAAAAAAGATATTGTTATTGGCCCGGCAAATGATGGCGGCTATTATTTGTTGGGAATGAAAAAGATGTTTCCTTTTATTTTTAGAAATAAAGATTGGAGCACCGAACTCGTATTTGACCAAACGATACGGGAACTTAAGCATGAAAATATTCCATACGAATTGCTTGCAATGCTTACTGATGTGGATACAGAGGAAGACTGGCTGGCCACAAAAAAATATTCACGATGATTGCAGAAATACATTTACCAGGCTATCTGATGCATCTAAATGAAAAAAAATGGCAATCAATTATTATTTTTATCATTTTCTTATTTCAATATTTATTTGAACATTTTTTTCCTGAAAACACGAAGAATAATAATTTAAGAAATGAAGGAAAAAATATAGCAATCGGCATTTTAAATATTGCCTTTCTCTTTATTCCATCTGCATTATTGGTAGAATTATTATCATATACCAATACTCATAAAATTGGGTTACTGCATTTAGTTCAACTTCCTTTTTGGATAAATATTATTGTAACAATAATTATCATGGATTTCGCCATGTATTGGTGGCACCGGATCAATCACACGCAACATTTTTTTTGGCGCTTTCATAGTTTTCATCACCGCGATAAAAAAATGAATACGACCACCGCAGTGCGATTTCATATTGTTGAATTATTATTTTCGTCCATTTTTAAAGCGCCGTTTTATTTATTAATGGGGTTTAATTTCTTGCCAATTCTTATTTATGAAATAATTTTTTTTATGATTGTTCTTATTCACCATTCCAATATCCGGATCACCAAAAATTTTGATATGGAATACAGGAAATTGTTTTCTTCTCCATTAATGCATCGGATACATCATTCAAATATCAGGGAAGAAACAGATACCAATTACGGTTCTGTCTTTAGCTTTTGGGATCGTATTTTCAAAACTTATAAAGAGGAAGCAAGTGGTGTAATTGTTTTTGGTGTAGATGAACGAAAACAATAATTATTTTATCTTGTTCAAGCCAAGTAACCCTACCATCCAATCCGGTAATGGCTTATTACTTTTTCGTTTCTTTAAATTGATATTTAATCCAAATTTTTTAAATACAGGCACCTTATGTGTTTCCACTAATTCAATCAATGTATTATCCGGGTCTTCAATGTAACAAAATCTTCCCGCAGAATCCCCCATTGAAAAAGAGTTTGCACTATCGACTGAAAAATTAAATTTATGCGTGGCTGCATGTTGCTTTAGGCCTTCCATGTTGATTACGTCAAAACATAAATGGATAAATCCACAATCGCCCCAATAGCGATTAGAAAAAATTTTCTTAGGCAACGATTCTATCACTTCTATCAATTCAATTTGTACATCTCCCAGCAACCGGCTAAAAGCTCCTTGCGGCGCCGCGGCCTTGCTGAGCAATACTCTCCGATATATTTTATCCGGATTATTCAAGCCTGGCTTGTCGTGCATCGGCCCGGTGATATCATACAAAATAGTATCTATTCCTAAAACGTCTGTATAGAACTTTAAAGACTTATTCATATTCGTTACGCCGATAGTAGCCCCGATTACACCGCCGCAAAAACCTGCAGTCTTTTTGAAGAATTGTTTGTTTTCAACAATATTAAAATTGTTTCCGTAAGAATCTTTTACCCAAAAATGAGTTGTGTTATTTGGAGAAATAAATAGGGGCGAAATTGTTACCGTGCCGTTTTTCAATAGCGATGCGTACGATTTTTCAATGTCATCGCTTTTTAATTTTATACCAAAAATTCCAATATCGCCCATGGCAGGTTCAGTACAATTATGTACAGGTTTCCTGCTTGTAAACTGCCAAAGCTCAAAACCACCACCACCCTGCATATTCAAAGATAAAATTGCCCGTCTGCTGTGGATTTCGTTGCCTGTATATTTTTTCATCAGGCTCGCTTCGGCCACATCGTCAAAAAGCAGCACCTCCATTCCAAACAAATCGCGGTAAAGGTATTTCGCTGCGGAAGCGTCCTCCACACCAATACCCGCCTGCTGAATTCCAGTTATAAATTGCTGCATAAATTATTTAATAATTACGGATAATTGCGAGGTGGAGATTGAGCTACCTGTAATCAAGATTTTTTTTATAAGCGTTGACGATGTCCATTTGAGGAAAACCTTTCTTATACATTTTCACAGCAAGGTAATTGGCTCGTTGCACTTTCCACCAGTTATTTGTTGCATATTTTCTTGCTGATATTAATGTGCTTGCATCAAAAATTTTATAGCGCCCTTTCCTGCGCGCCCTGTCCACTAATTCATAATCTTCCATTATGATCATTCCATTATTAAATCCCCCGATATTGTCAAACAATTCTTTTGTGATAAACAGTGATTGATCGCCACCATAACACATAAAAAGATCGAAGCGTGTAAAGTATGCGTTGAATTTTAAAAGGATGTTGTTACTATCAAACCTTGAACGATATCTTCCCAGGCTGAAACCGAGCTTGCAAGCCTGCTCAATATCAGCGGCAAATGTGATAGGTGGAATTGTATCAGCATGAATAAAAAATAAGATATCACCGACGGCCATTGAAGCCCCATAATTCATTTGAGCGGCCCTGCCTTTTTGTGGTGACACAAGTGCGTTTGCTCCTGCGTTCCTGGCGCAGTTGATGGTATCATCCTTACTACCGCCATCTACTATAATAATTTCCCGAACCATGCCGAAAGATTCGTTCCTTAAATAATGGACAAGCTTGCCAATATGATCCTGTTCATTAAGCGTAGGTATAATAACACTAACCATACATAAATGTACAACCATCAGTAATGAATCAGGTAAAATGGAGGAGAATTTGGGTGGCCTTCCACTAAACTGGTTTATTCCTGGCACTATATTACTTCCCTTCATTTCATGCATCATCTATGCCTTAGCTATGCTTCATCCTTGGAGTATTTGTGAAGGATGCAAACAGCCTGGTTGATTTTACAAAGCAAAAACGGTGCTATTGAACCGATACGAGTACTTGAATAAATGAAGCCTAAATATAGCAGTGCAAAAGATCATTTATGAAGGTTAAGGGCTTTTAGAAAATATAAGGCTGTACACTTTAATTACCTCTAAAATAAAAAACCCCGGTTTATAACCGGGGTCTTTTCAGTTTTCAAGAAGCGTTAGCTAAGATGCCATCTTCTTACCATGCTGGTTGCAGAACGTACCTGGCGGTTCCTGTTCCACATGTCTACGGCAGTAAAATTTCTTTTTTGGCCATTTTCATTAACGTTGCTTTCTTGTACCAATGTGTCTTGTTGGTCATAATTGTCCAAATGCACAGTTGGCTGTGTAGTAATACTTTTCATTAAAACTCCTTTTAATCTTTAATTAATAAATGTGTCTTTCGGGGAGAAGCTGAGGGTAACACCAGCGTTTATATATAATTTCTTCCTGGCATGATACAGTCTGCACGCATTTTGAAGTTGATATCTTACTTCCCCGGACTTTTGCGGCGCGAAGTTACGTCAAAGCAGTTCACCCCTAAAACCATATTAGAGGTCAAAAATGCATCTCCAAGGCCATGAATTTTAATACAATCAGCAGTAAATCAAATTATTAGGAATGTTAGTTTTAGGTTTTCCAACAGGTTGTCGCTTTTTCAGCCAGTATTCTCACCGCACATTTTCTTAACTATTATTTACTGTGATCTTAAGTGAAATATTGTGAAGATCTCCATCGGCATTATCAACTACTTCGATGTAGTCTGTTTTGTGTCTTCGTTAAGATCGAGGTCATTAATATGGTTGCTTTCATCATTAAGTTTCTTTTCAAAACCCTCCAATTTGGTAAGTTGAATGATTGAATTTTTCAATGCCCTTCTCAAAAATATATTATTCCTCTTTAAATAGACTTCTTTGAGAATATTGATATCGATATTATCAATCAAACGTGAAATATTCCGGAAAAAATTGATCACTGCTATTAAAAATAAACCAACAAAATCCACCCAATATAGCAGCAAATGAAAACTCAACAAAGCATTATTTGCAAGCCGTTAATGGTATATACTTATCAACGATATAGAGTAAAGAACAAAATAATAATAAAACGCAACGCCCACCGCGTGAAACGTTGCTAAGAAGTAGAGATGCCCCTTTTTTTAAGAAACATCTTTTGGTTAATTGGTCAAAGCGCCTTGGTGTGGATCTGTTTTATTTGTTGATTAAAACGCTTTTTGATATTTTCCACTTTCCATCTTCCTTTACACAGGTGTTGGTATAGCTTCCGCTGATGTCAGTACTTCCTGTACTACCTGAGTACGTGCCGGTAGTAGTAAGTATGCCGTTGCTTTCTGTCACCTGGTCTACGGCTATTTTTATAGATGGATTATTATTTGCAAAGAAATCAGTTGCATCGGATGCAATTGATTCACTGCCGTTAGTTGTTGTTCCATCCGGATTAACTCTTACAGCATCTTTTGTATAAAATTCTTTTATTGCTTTAGCATCTTTTTTGTTGTAAGCATCTTCGTAACTTTTAGCGAGCGTTTCCATATCTTTTTTGTTGTCCTGCGCCTTGGCAGGGCTAACGAAGGCAGCCATAGACACGAAAGCCGCGACTACCATAATGTGAATTGTTTTTTTCATTTTGCTTTGTTTTTTGGATAATTGTTTTGAATAATAATTGAAATAGCAGTCAATAAACGACTACTGCTATAAATCTAAGCATAAGAAATTCAGAAAACAACCTAGAAAGCGTGATTGATTACAAATAGTATCTAAACCCCACACTAGGGAAGAATTTAAAACATACATTTCGCCCTCATCAAAATTTTGTGGATTTAGCAATTTATAAATTGGCATCTATCAATTTAATTTTAAAAAAAGTTCTTTTCAAATAATAAGCTGACGTGGCTTCATCTTCACAGAAATTAAATGTTTTGAATGAATGTGCAACTCTTGTTACAACTCGATAAATAGAAAGGTTATTAACTATGCTCGCGCTTTTAAGAAATTGCAATTTGATTAAAACAATTCTTGCTTCAAATGAAAAATGATAAGATTTAATAAACATTAGATTTTCTATTAAACGCTTCTTTCAATTTATGCAACAAGCACGGATGCTTGCCAACATTAAGCATCGTTAAATTTTGGGAATCCATTGAGCATAAATAAAATATGCAACATGTGCACTGGTAATTATTTTTGCTTTGCGCATCAATTGTATCCGCTTGATAACCTTTATGGCTTAGCGCCGTTGCTCACAAATAATTTTTAAATCGAAATTGGTAACTTGGGACCCACGACCAATAAATCTCTCCTTGCTGAACGTCCTCGCTTGTGCCATAAAATGCTAAAATAACTTAGTGCAACTAGTCCTTTCATTCTAAAAAATCTCTTGTGCTTCCATATTCGCAACCTTCCGGTTTTGTTACAAACTTTGCCATCCGGCAAACTACAGCAAAGAAAATAAATTACAACTTATCGTTATCGTGAAATTTGTATTTGCGGCCAACCGGCTAAATATTTAGCTGGATAATCTTGCTGGTTTTATTTTTAAATATTAAATATGTTGTAGATTGGACAAAAATAATTTGACATGAAAAGAAAGTACTTATTTGCTGTTGCTGTATGCTGCTGCTTTATATTTTTAATGGCAATATCTGCTTCACTCGATGGTCGATGGAAAGGCACACTTAAGACTCCTGACGGCAATGATATTCAGGCGGTTTATAATTTTAAAGTGGCTGGCGATGTACTAACGGGCACTGCTGAATCTCCCAATGGTACAGTCACTATCGACAGTGGTAAAGTCGCCGGCGATACCTTCTCTTTTTCGGTAACGGTTGACGGTAACGCCTACCCGCACAAAGGTAAAATGTACGATGATTCCTGTGGGGTTGATGTGGATTTTGGTGGCGGACAAATGGTGCATGAGACTCTGGTGAGGGATACGGCGAGGTGAGACAAATTTATTTGCACACTCATGCCATTGTTGGTCATGTGACCAAAACGAAATATCTTTTAATTTGATTCTTTATAATGAGTTCTCTCCCCTGCCATGTCTCCGCTTAGCCTAAGCCTTGCGGGAAAAGGCAACTTGCTCTTAATCATTTATCGAATAGGCTCCTTGTTTTGCTTCAATTTATTTTTTCGTTAACCTTCAGGCATTGCCGCTGTGTTCAGCAACACTGTGGCTCAACGTTGAACCACCGCTCGGAAAGAATTTCAAATCCATTCAATCTTTTAATCCTATTAATCCGTGATTCAAACAACGGGTAATTGAATAATAAACTGCGTTCCTTCGCCCTCTCTCGTTTCCACTTTTATTTCCCCTCCATGCGCTCTTATAATATCGTAGCTTAAACTCAAACCTAAGCCTGTTCCCTGCCCTGTTGGTTTGGTGGTAAAGAATGGTTGGAAGATTTTGTTAACAATGTTTTGGGGAATTCCATTACCGTTATCCTTCACCGTTAGTATTACCTTATCACCATCTTTTTTTGAAGTTAAAAAAACGGTAGGCTGATAATTTTCTTCCGTTATTTTTTGTCTTTCATTCACCGCGTAAAAAGCGTTGTTGATGAGGTTGAGTAACACTCTTCCAATATCCTGCGGAACAATGTTTATTTTTCCAATTGTTTCATCAAAATAAGTTTTAAAATCTGCATTAAAAGATTTGTCTTTTGCGCGCAGACCGTGATAACTCAATCGTAAATATTCATCACACAAAGCATTAATATCTGTTGGCTCTTTTGTGCCAGTATCTTTTCTTGAATGTTGCAACATGCCTTTTACAATAGCATCGGCTCGTTTGCCATGATGGTTTATTTTTTGTTCATTTTCTTTTATGTCATTAAGAATTATTTTTGCTTCACTAATATTTCCTTTATCAATTTCCTGTCCTGCCTCATCAATCAACTCAGTATTCACTTCACTAAAATTATTTACAAAGTTTAACGGGTTTTGAATTTCATGTGCAATGCCAGCAGTGAGTTCACCAAGGCTCGCCATTTTTTCGGATTGTATCAATTGCTTTTGTGTAGCCTGCAACTGTCCAAGGGTTTCGTTTAGTGTTTCATACGACTCTGCATTGTCAATGGCAATGGAAGAATAGTTGGCTATGTTGCGCAGCATATATAAATGATAATCGCTGTAAGCATGTTTTTTAAAACTTTGCACTGTTATTACACCCAGCTTTTTTTCTTTGGCAGTAAGTGGTAAAAAAATGATGGACTCCGGCTGGCCACCCTGCTTGGGCGTGGCTATCTCCTGTATGTGGTCTTTATATTCTTTATCAAGATTACCAATGTTGATCTCCTTCCCGGTGTTGAAACAGACCGCACCAAAACGGTTTTCATCCTGCAGTGAGTTGGTATAGAAGGGCAGTACTTCTCCCTGCTCAAAAGTGGCAGGATAATCCAGTAACTGCGAACGCTCATTGTATAAACCAATACCAAATACGGCAGCATCCATTAACTGGTTTACATTTTGGTACACGGTGCCGATGATCTGCTTTACATCTAAAGATGAATTAACCTTACGGCCTATCTCACCGAGTTGTTCTACATTATTATATGATTGCTGCAGTAGTTTATTGGCTTTTTGCTTTTGCCGGTTGTTGCGCCACAATAAAAGGGATGAGAGGAGGATTAGCAGCAACACAGCGGCAATGCTGTACAATATTTTTTGCTGGTCTTTTTTTTGTCGGCCAAGGGCTGCTATCTCTACTTCCTTTTTACCTAACTGGCTATTGTAGGCTAATAAGGAAGTTTTATTGCGTACCTCGCCGCCGAGCAAACTATCCCGATAAGTAATGTATTGCAGGTGATAATGGTAAGCATCGCCAAAATCTTTTTTAGCGGCATAAGCATTGGCGAGGGCTAATGTATTATCCCGCAAAAATTCGAGGTTATTACTTTGTATGGCGCAGGTAAGACCCAGTTTTGCATAATAAATGGCACTATCTGCCCGATTGCTTTTAAGGCTGGCACGGGAAAGGGTGCCATATACCCAGGCCATATTCGTTGAATCACCTGCTTTTCTCACTGAGTCGAGGGCACTAAAACCATAAGCAAAAGCTTGTGGCAAGCTATCCATACGGGTATAGACATCTGCCAGGTTGCTTTCGTTTACATAATGTACATTTGCCCTTGTGCTTAACTGGTTAGATAATTTATAGGCTTCAATGGCTTGCCCGTATTTGCCGGTAAGGCGGTAACTTTCGCCGAGAGAATTTTGCAATAAACATTCAATGGTATTACTTCCCAGCCGTTTATTTGCCCGGCTTGCCTCCTGCAAATATTGCAAAGCTTTATCCTGGTCTCCCAAATTGGCATATAATGCACCTAAGCTTCTCCATGTAATTATCTTCATATAAAGGTCATTAGCCTGCTCGGCAGCAGCTAAGCCTTTTAATAAATATTCAAGGCTTTTTGGATAATCAGTAAGCAGAGTTAAATAATACTCGCCTATCCCATCATCTATAATTGACAATAACCTTTGATTGCCAATTTGAGTTGCTATTTTTTCCGCCCCCAGGCCATATTGGAGTGTTTTTGGTGAAATAATATAGGCCTTTCGGGATAGAATAAATGCCCTTAATTTGAGGTCGCCAATTTTATCAGCAATGGCATCTGCCTCATTCATCATTTTTACACCTTGCTCTACATTGCCTTGTAGTTGTTGCACGCCAAGAGTTGACAGCGCCATAGCTTTCCCACTCTCATACCCAATTTTAGTTGAAATGTCTAAAGCCTCTGTTGATATTTTTTTTCTTTCGGCCCTTGATAAATCAAGTCCAAGGCTCATTTCGTTCAGCCGGTTTACACGAAAGGTATCTTCGGCAGGATGGGCCGCCAGTTCTTTTCTAAATTTTTCGGTGTAGTTGATTTGGGCTGTTGCCTGCAGTTGCAATAGGGACAGCAGAAGGAGGAATAGTAAGTTTTGTTTCATTTGTTCTGTTGGCTTTTATTTGTCTGAATCACGGACCTGCCTGGCCGGTAGGCAGGTTTATTGGATTTAGGGATTTCACTGATTTTATTCTTTTTAATCCGTGATTTAGATAATTGGCAATTGAATAATAAATGTTGTTCCGTCGTTCTCTTTACTTTCCACTTTTATTTCTCCGCCATGCGCTTTTATAATATCATAACTTGTCTGAATCACAGATTTAAATTGATTTAAAGATTTCACAGATTTCATTTAATATTTTAATTGATGAGCCATATTTTTTATTCTGCGTAATCTTTTAATCTTATTAATCAGTGATTCAGACAAAAGGTAATTGAATAATAAACTCAGTTCCTTCGCCCTCCTTCGTTTCTACTTTTATTTCTCCTCCATGTGCTTTTATGATATCATAACTTGTCTGAATCACAGATTTAAATTGATTTAAAGATTTCACAGATTTCGTTTTATATTTTAATTGATGAACCATATTTTTTATTCTGCGTAATCTTTTAATCTTATTAATCCGTGATTCAGACTACAGGCAATTGAATAATAAATGTTGTTCCGTCGTTCTCTTTACTTTCCACTTTTATTTCTCCGCCATGCGCTTTAATTATATCATAACTTGTCTGAATCACGGATTTAAATGGATTTATGGATTTCACTGATTTCATTTAAAGCACTAATCTTTTAAAGGTTAGACTTTTACTACCAAAATTTATTAGTAATGCAACTTCGAGTTTATAAGCTTTTAGGTAATTTAAAACTTGTGCAAGATGGACATGTTCGAGAGCTATAAGAGCTTTTAATTCAACTAAAACTTTTCCTTCCACTACAAAATCTGCTCTTCTTGTTCCGATTGGTTCTTGTAATTCTTTATAGAAAATTTCTTGTTCTACTTCACGTACATATTCAAGCTTTGCTTGATTTAATTCCCAGGCTAATGCACGTTGATAAATTAATTCCTGGAAGCCATTTCCTAGAAATTTATGAACTTCAAAGAAAGCCCCGATAATTTTCTCCGTAATATCTTTATATTTTGGTTCAGTCATTTTCGAATTTTTTTTTCAGTGTAATCATTTAATCTTTCTAATCCGTGATTCAGACAACGGGTAATTGAATAGTAAATGTTGTTCCTTCGCTTTCCTTGGTTTCCACACTTATCAGCCCGCCATGCGCTTTAATAATATCATACATTGTCTGAATCACGGATTTAAATGGATTTATGGATTTCACAGATTTCGTTTTATATTTTAATTCAATAGTGTCCTGTTTAGAATGTATAAAGTTCTTTGAAAATCTTGATTAGCGTGTATTTGAAGTAAATTTAGTTCGGTGACGATTTGAATTGACTTTCCATTTGAAAGCTTCTTTTTGGGCTATGAATAAAGGAAAGTA